>JBCCJE010000141.1:0-9394 GCA_039027925.1 Bacteroidota bacterium | reverse complement strand
GATATAATCGTTTGTGAATTTATTGTCAAAACCATAAACTGTTGATTTTCAGTTCTTTAAAATTTTAGACATACTCTAAATAAATCCCTGTTCTTTCATCCAATCATCATTATAGACCGAACTTAAATATTTACTACCATGATCCGAACAAACGATCACTACCACATCGTCCTCTTTCCAGTCCTTCTTTTGTTGAACCGCTTGCATCGCCGCCCCGGAAGAATATCCTAAAAATAAGCCCTCTCTTCTCGCACACGAACGCACCATGTGAGCAGAATCTTTGTCATTGACCTTGATAAAATAGTCAATCACGTCAAATTTTACATTGCCGGGGATAATACTTTTTCCTACTCCTTCCATTTTGTAAGGATGAATTTCGCTATCATCGAATATGCCCGTTTCGTGGTATTTTTTTAATACCGAGCCGTGTGCGTCAACTCCTACCGTCTCAATGTTGGGATTTTGTTCTTTTAAAAATTGGGCAGTCCCACACATCGTCCCTCCCGTTCCTACGGCAGCTACTAGGTGGGTGATTCGACCTTCGGTTTGCTCCCAAATCTCAGGACCCGTAGAATGATAATGCGCTAAATTATTATTGGGGTTAAAGTTTTGATCGGTGTAGCAAGCCCCCGAAATTTCTTTGGCCAGCCGAATCGCTTGCGAATAATATGATCTAGGATCTTCGGGTTTGACCTTGGAAGGACAGAGGATCACTTCCGCCCCCATTGCCTTTAGCGCATTTACCTTCTCTTTGGAAGCCTTGTCCGCCACGGTCAGTACACAACGGTATCCCTTGATTCCACAAATCATAGCCAATGCCAATCCCGTATTTCCAGAGGTAGCATCAATCACCGTACCGCCGGGTTCTAGTTGACCATTTCTTTCCGCTTGCTCGATCATGTAGGCGGCAATCCGATCTTTGGCCGAAAGCCCGGGATTGAAGCACTCTAATTTTGCGTAAATATTGGTGTGCAGACTTTTGGAAAGGTGCCGAAGTTTTACCAATGGGGTATTTCCGATGGACTTTAAGACATTGCGGTAAGCCCCAGCTTCGAGTGTTCGTTCGGCGACGTAGTTCAACTTAGTCATAATTTGAAATTGAATTTGAAGGTTTTAAGAATTGTTGTGAAATTTTGGAGCGGTACAAAAATGCCCTAATTTAATCGGAATGAAGAAAAATTTGGAAGCGAAATGGTAGAAAAGTGGGTCAATATGGTGAATCAATGATAATGAAGGGCGAATATAGCGCAAAATTGTGAGCATCCTTTATTTTCCGAGCGAACTCTCCACCATCAACTGGTGAATGTTAGTAAATCATCTTTGAATTGTCCAAAGATAATTTTGTAATTTCGAAATTGCATTTAGGAGTGTACAAAGTTTTTTGAAGTTTTGGGAAAAATGTTTTTGTTGGTTTGTAGTACCGACCCCGTTTGTCTTAATTGAATTTATCACCAACAAGTAAATACCCAAACTCAAAAACTTTGTACACTCCTAAGTTGCAATTAAAAATTGTGGGTAGCTGTTTGGGAGAAGAGAGAAAAGGGAAGAGAGAAAAGCGAGCGATAAAATTTGAAATTTGTCTAACCTTCTGCTCCTCTCTACTCCCGCTTCTCAATGCTAAATAGCTGACATCACGTATATTATTTTTCAAATTATTTCAAAACGAGCCACCAATTTTCATTCAAGATGAGACCAACACTACAAATCCTCTTCATCCTTCTGTTTTCTTTTTTTACAAAAAATATATGGGCTGGAAATAGCTGCAATACCGCAACGCCTATTTCCAATAATATGTCCCTTTTTGAAACTTACAGTAATCTGGGCACTAATAATTCAGGTACGCCCGCCCCACCTTGCGGCAACTACGTCTCCAATGACTTTTGGTTTTCTACTACCGTTCCAGCCACAGGCTTCGTAAGTGTCGTACTCCAACCGGGGACAATGGTCAATCCAGCTCTAGCCATCTATACTGATTTTTGTGGAAATCTAAACCTTGAAGGCTGTTCGTCGGAAGATTTGTGTGGTAATCTTTCTTCTGCGGTTTACGAAGGTTCGGGGTTAGCTCCCGCCTCTATCATTTACATTCGAGTTTGGGCAGTAGGTGGAGCACCGAATGGTACATTTGACATCAGAGTTTCCTCCGCTAATCCTCCTGCGCCCGTTCCTTTAGGATTGAATGCCTTGGTAGGGACAGCTACGAATAGTGGAAATTGTATTCAACTCACTTCGGCGATTAATACCCAATTGGGCTGTGCTTGGGACAGTAACCAAGAGGACATGACTCAAGTCATTGAAAAAATTGTCGTTCTAAACTTTGGTAATAACAACGGTGGAGCGGACGGTATCACCCTAGGTTTTCAAAATGCACCAACGGGAATCAACACTTGTGGCATTGGTGGAGGTGGCATCGGCGCGGATGGTATTCCTAATTCTTTTATCATAGAATTTGATACTTGGGATAACGGAGTGGCGGTGGGTGACATACCACAAGATCATGCGGCAATCTTCGTGAATGGTGTGAACGCTAATCCGATCAATGGACCAGTTGCTCTCAACGGCGGCAACATCGAGGATGGGCAGGATCACGTAGTCAGGATCGTTTGGGATGGAGGTACTTTTGCCTACGAGGTTTATTTTGACGAGGTGCTAGTACTCAATGGAACTTACGATATTATCACCAACTGCCTGAATGGAAATAACCTCGCTCACTGGGGCACTACCGCCTCCACGGGCGGTGCTAACAATACCCACACGATCTGCCCCTACCAACCCGAACCTTACTTTGGCGGAACGGAACAAGTAGTAGATGTGACGATTTGTGAAGGAGAATCCTATTTTGCTGGTGGTGCTAATCAGACCACGACGGGCGTTTACGTGGACAATTTACCATTGCCCAATGGTTGTCTGAGTGTGACGACTACCAACCTTACGGTGTTGCCTAGCTCCACTTCAACGGTCAACGAAACGGTGTGTATCGGAAGCTGCGTGACCATCGGTACACAAACATTTTGCAACCAAGGTACTTTCCAAGTAACGCTCGACAATCAAAATTTTCAAGGATGTGATAGCATTGTTACATTGAACGTAGAGGTACTGAACCCTCAGGCTGTCATCGTGACTAATCCCATTCCGACCATAGACTGCAATAACCCAATCATTACCCTTGACGGTGGTTTCTCCACTATGGGCGGCAACGTCACTTACCAATGGTCAGGCCCCTGCATCATTAGTGATGGCGACACGCCGTTTCCACAAGTGGGATGTGCGGGTAGCTATTCTCTGTTGGTTATCCAAAATGTGGGGACTACCTCTTGTGACGACGTAGAAACGGTCATTGTGCTGGACGACCAAACGCCCCCCATCGCTAATGCGGGGGCAGATCAAGTTTTGGACTGCACGACGGGATGTACTTTTTTGGATGGATCAAGCTCTTCCTCTGGATCGAATTTTCTCTACTCGTGGACAGGTCCGGGCGGTTTTTCTAGTACCGACCAAAACCCTTTGGTTTGTAATCCCGGCAGCTACATCTTAACTGTTTTTAATACCCTTAATAATTGTTCTGATAATTCATCGGTCAACGTGACGGGTGGGGTGGCGCCCACCGCCGATGCGGGGGATGATGCCGTCATTGATTGTAATAATCCTACCGCTACTTTGAATGGGGGAAATTCTAGCTCGGGAGCTGGTTTTGATTTGGTTTGGTTGGATGCCAACGGCAATCAAGTAGGAACGGGTACAACATTCTCTACCTCCGATGCCGGCACTTATACCTTGGTTGTCACAGATATTGCGAGTGGTTGTTTTTCTTCCGATGACGCTATTGTTACGGGAAATAGTATCGTACCCAATGCAGATGCTGGTCTGGACGGTGTGATTGATTGCATCAATATGTCGGTAACTTTGGATGGTAGCAGTTCGACTACTGGCAGCGGAATCAGCCTGATCTGGCAGGATGCCAACGGTAATCAGGTGGGCAATGGCCCCATTTACACGGCAACTACGGCGGGCACTTACACCTTAGTTGTGACCAATACTGCTAATGGGTGCACCAATTCGGATATAGCCGTCGTCACGGAAGATTCCAACGCACCCAATGCGGACGCTGGCCTCGATATGATCTTGGATTGTAACAATCAAAGCGTAACACTCGATGGTAGTAATTCGAGCAACGGTAGTCAATTTGAATTAGCTTGGCAAGATGCCAACGGCAACCCAATTGGTACTGGGACGACCGTTACCGTTGCTAATGCTGGAATTTATACCTTGGTTGTTACGGATAACACAAACGGCTGTGTAGCTAGTGACGTGGTAGAAGTCACACTTGATAATGTCCCTCCCGTTGCTAATGCTGGGGCAGATATGACGATCACTTGTAACAATACTTTTGCAAATCTTGACGGAAGTAATTCTAACAATGGAATTGGATTCGATCTCGTATGGCAAGATGCCCTTGGAAATCAGGTAGGTAATGGTAATTTATTTTCTACTATGAATCCGGGAACATACACCTTAGTTGTGACGAACACCACGAATGGATGTATCTCAACCGACGATGTGGAAGTATCGGAGAATACCACATCACCCGTTGCCGACGCTGGAGCAGATGCTATTCTTGATTGTATCAACAATACAATTACATTGGATGGAAGTAACTCAAATAACGGAAATGGATTCACCTTAGTTTGGCAAAATGCTAACGGAGATCAGGTAGGCAACGGCACTACTTTTTCTACTTCTACTACTGGAACATATACCTTAATTGTGACGGATGACACTAATGGTTGTAGCAACAGTGACGAGGTAACTGTTTTTGGAAATATTAATTTGCCAACTGCTGATGCTGGTGACGATCAAGTGCTGACTTGTGATGTGCTGGAGGTCACGCTCAATGGGAGTGCTTCGAGTAGTGGTACTAATTTTTCCTACCAATGGCAAAATTCCAATGCGCAGGTGTTGGGAAATGATATTTTTCTTATCGTCGCTGATCCAGATACTTACACCTTAATCGTAACGGATAATGCCAACGGTTGCTCTCAATCGGCTACCGTTTTTGTGACACAGGATATTGCCCTTCCCGTAGCGGATGCGGGTCAGGGGAGCACACTTTCCTGTACGACGAACGCAGTCACCTTGGACGGCAGCAACTCTAGTCAGGGGAATTTTTCCTACCAATGGTTCAATGCTAACAATACTAATGTAGGGACTGGAATTTCTATTGAGGTAGCTTCTGCTGATACCTATACGCTAGTCGTAACCAACCTTGATAACGGCTGTACCGCTACCGACGAGGTAGAAATTTTACAAGATAACAATGTACCTACGGTGACGGCTATTTCGGATGGAAATCTTACTTGTACCAATTTGGAGGTACTGCTCGACGGCACGGGTTCAAGTACTGGACAAAATATTCAGTACGAATGGCTGGACGATCAGAGTAATTTATTGGGAAATGACCTGACCGTAAACATCTCATTATCAGGGATTTATACTTTAGTTGTCTCTGACGCTATCTCTGGATGTTCCTCTTCTATCAATGTGGTGGTCAACGAAAATACAACCTTGCCGACTGTCAACATTGCTACGCCGTCGGTACTCACTTGTACCGTTGACGAAGTGACCTTGGATGGTAGTAACTCTTCTTCGGGCGGCAATTTTGAGTACGAATGGTTGAATGATAATCAAGACTCCGTGGGCGTGGGTTCGATCATCAATGTGGGCAGTACGGGTTTTTATACTTTGGTAGTGACGGATACCGATAATGGATGTACCAACTTCGCTGCGGTAGAGGTGACGCAAGATGGGGACGTTCCCGTTGCTAGTATCGAATCTCTAACCACTACCTTAAATTGTGACATTGAAAATATATTGTTACAAAATACTGGATCGAGTACGGGAAATGAAATCACCTATCTTTGGACGGACGCTAATGGTCAACTGAGTACTGATGCGAATGTAGAAATCATCTCGCAAGGAACTTATACTTTGGTAGTGACTGACAATGCTAACGGCTGTTCTGCCGAAACTTCCATCGTTATTTCTGAAGATATTGAATCCCCCATAATCGCTACTGATGCCAATGTCATCACCTGCGCTCAACCCACTTCTATTTTGGATGGCACGGGAAGCAGCGACGGTACAGCATTTATTTACGAGTGGCAGGATGATTTAGGCAATACGATTACCAACGAAATTTCAACGGAGATTTTACAGTCTGGCATTTACAATTTTATTGTTACAAATACAACGAATGGATGTAGTACCTCGGAGACAGTTGTTGTCGTAGAAGACATTACTACCATCATTGCGGATGCGGGAGATGACGCTACTTTGACTTGTGGCACCACCACCGTCACCCTTGATGGTAGTAATTCTACCAATAATGCTGATGTAATTTACGAGTGGTTTAATTCTGCAAATGTATTGTTGGGAAATGGTACAGAACTGGAAGCCAATACCGCCGACACATTTTTCTTAGTCGTCACCGATCAAAATAACGGATGTGCCGATACCGCTTCCGTGGAAGTTTTACAGGATGCGAATCTTCCTACGTCCGATATTTTTGCCGACGAAGTATTGACCTGTAATAATCTTGATGTCAATCTTGACGGGACGGGTTCTACGGGGATAGGCGATCTTGAGTTTTCGTGGAGTGATCCCAACGGTAATTTTATTTCCAATGAAAATAATATCGAGGTGACGACTATTGGAAATTACGAACTAGCGATTACCGATTTAAGTAACGGTTGCTCTTCCACCGCTACATTTCTGGTAGAGGAAAATCTAACACCCCCGATAGCTGATGCGGGTGCAAATGATACCATCAGTTGTACCGCCAACGTGGCTACCCTCAATGGAACTAACTCTTCCTTGGGCAATGATTTTATTTATGAGTGGTTCAATCCTAGTGGAATTTCTATTGGAAATGCGCCCTTACTCAACACCTCCGAATCGGGAATTTTCACTCTAATCGTTACCGATTTTTCCAATGGCTGCTCGGCTAGTTCCACAGTAGAAATTGTACAAACTTCCAACCTACCCACCGCTACTATTTTGCCCGCTGACCTCATCACTTGTGACCAATCCTCGGTAACGCTCGTTGGGGCGATGTCTTCGGGTGCAGGTACATTATCTTTCCAATGGTTCAATACCATCGGGCAACCACTAGCCGCCACCCCTAACCTAAATGTCTCACAATCAGGTACTTATATCTTAGATGTGACGGATGCTTCTAATGGTTGTGTGGCTTCCACTTCCGTCCTCGTTGAAGAAAATATCACTCCGCCGTTAGCAGCTACCAACCCCGTAGGAGCCATCACTTGCGATCAGGATTTTTACACCCTTAACGCTTCGGGGTCGAGTACGGGAAGTGGTTTTGAATACGAATGGCAGGATGCCAACGGCAATTCGTTGGCTACCGCATTTAGCTACGATGCGACTAGTTCGGGTATTTATAATTTGATTGTTACCAATATTGCTAATGGCTGTACCTCCGAAATTACTACGGAAGTTTTAGAAGATTTAGCCGAACCCAATCCTGTTGCCTTGGCTACCGATGTACTGACTTGTGCCACTACGACTGTTACTTTGGACGGAATGGCTTCTACGGGTTCGAGTGGAGATATTTTATTTGAATGGTTGAATCCTTTGGGGGATTCTATCGGAGCAATGAGTACCGTAAATGTTTCTACTCCTGGGGTTTATCAGATGATTATTACCAACGAATCGAACGGGTGCTCGGCAGCTACGAATATCACCGTGGAAGAAAATACTGCGCTTCCACAGCCAACTATTGATGCCCTCACTAATTTGAGTCTGACCTGCGATCAGAGTAGTTTAGTCGTGGATGGAAGTGGCTCGCTGCCGTTGGGAAATGTAACCTACGAATGGTCCATCAACAACGTAGTGGTTTCCAATGATCCTAATCCACAAATTGACGAAGCTGGAAATTTGGTGCTCACCGTTACCGACACACAGAATGGATGTACTGCCTCCACCTCGGTAGAGATCACACAGGATAGTGATTTTCCTAACATTACAATTACAAATCCTGATATTTTGACTTGCAATACGACTTCCATTGAGTTGGATGCTACTGGATCGTCCACGGGAATTGACTTTGAATACCAATGGACAGGTGCTCCAAATATTCAAAACGCCACTACTTTGACGCCTACCATTAGTCAGGCAGGCACTTACACTTTGACGATTACTAATCCGGATAATGGCTGCGTGACTTCCTCCGAGATTACAGTTGACGAAGATGTCGTACCGCCCGTCATCAACGTTGCACCTGCGGAGGAATTTGACTGTGTCACCTCCGCCGTAACGCTTGATGCGAGTACTTCCTCGGTTGGAAATAATTTCTCTTACCAATGGACTACGGCAAACGGAATCATTTCTAACAATGTAACTACATTAACACCAACAGTTTCCACGGCGGGAATTTATACCCTTACCATCACGAACAATGATAATGGTTGCGTAGCTACCCAAAGCATCACCGTCAACGAAAGTAACGAAGTCATCACGGGAGCAGATTTTATCATTAACCAACCACCTTGCTTCGACGACGAAGGAAGTATTTTTGTGGAAAATGTAATTGGGGGAACACCTCCGTTTTTGTATTCCATTGATAATCAGCCATTTACCAATAGTTCTAATTTTAATTTTCTGACTGCGGGAGATTACGTCGTACTCATCGAAGATGCTACGGGCTGTCAATATTCGGAGGAAGTTACCATTGATTTCGTTCCTGAACTGACGGTGAATTTACCAGAAAGTATAACCATTCGTCTGGGTGATAACTATCAACTACAACCACAAATCAATTATGCACTAACGGATATTGCTTCCATCATTTGGACACCCGCTGATTCTTTGACTTGCGCTGATTGCCTAAATCCAACGGCCGCTCCACAAAATTCCACACGCTACCAAATCACCGTGACGAACACGAACGGCTGCATCGCTACTGCGAGCATTTGGATTTTTGTAGAAAAACCAAGAGAGGTATTTATCCCAAACGTCTTCACGCCAAATGATGATGGTGTGAATGACATCTTCTATATTTTCGCCAACGATCAAACGGTCAGAGAGGTCAAAAGATTCCAAGTCTTTTCTCGCTGGGGTGAAGTCGTTTTTTCGGATGCGAACTTTCAACCCAACGAACCAGTCCACGGCTGGGACGGATTTTTTAAAGGCGAAAGAATGAATCCAACTGTACTGGTTTACTTTGCCGAAATTGAATTTATTGACGGAGTAACAAAGGTGTATAAAGGAGATGTGACGTTGAGGTGATGCCTTCATTCTAGGCTGACTTTCCACCGAATGTCGTCAACTTAGTGACAATCTGGGAGGGTAATTTCAAATTCCCCTCGCAGTTTTCTTTAATTTT
>JBCCJE010000140.1:0-9401 GCA_039027925.1 Bacteroidota bacterium | reverse complement strand
AGGACATACAATTACAGGATCTAATTTATCCTGTACTTCTACTTCTACCATACACGTATTGGAGTTACCTGCTGCGTCCGTTACTCGGAACTCTACCATAATCGGTGTGCCTTTATCGCAACACTTAAAGGGTACAACTGGTCCGAATGGTGTACCGTCAAATCCTGGACAGTTAGGATTGTCCATTCTTCGAGCGTCAATGGATACGATACCGCAGTTATCCGTTGAGCCATCGTCGAAAGTAATCGCTTCGATCAATGCTTCTCCGTCTGATCCTAATCCGACTACTGTGAACTCATCACAAATTGCGATGGGGGCAATGTTGTCAACAACTGTAATCTCCTGCGTACAAGTAGATTCGTTACCACAATCATCCGTAGCAGTATAAGTTACTGTACTCGTACCTAGAGGTAATCCAACTAATGTCCACTCTTCGGTGAAAGAGTTATAGGTCAATGAACCAGCACTCGCTGTAAGTACAACTGGAAGGTCAACATTTGAACAATTATCAGTTGGGAATACTGCGGGTAAAATTACATTTCCTGAACAAGCATTAGAAGTTGTTCCAATAGTCAAATCAGCAGGACAAACTAAGTTAGGTCCAGTTGAATCTTCTACTTTAATAATTTGAATCTCTTCTCTTGTTTCGTTATTACACCAATCTACGAGTGTCCACGTTCTGACGACTTTATAGCTTCCAGAACAAATTGGAATAATTAAATCATCTTTAGTAACATCAATATTACATCCATCACCTACTGGCTCTCCCGTCACCAATTGTCCAACCAAACTTGCATTTGTTGTAAAAGTACAAGGATCACTTGGATTAGTATTCTGGAAAATGTCATCTTCGTCACACTCACAATCAATAGTGATGTCCGCAGGAATTGTAATCTCATCTAACTCTTTAGCAATTCTAGTATAAGTAACTGTACAAGAGGTCTCGTTTCCACTACCGTCTGCTACCGTCCAAGTTCTTGTAATGATTTCTAATACATTAGAAGTAGGTGAGCAATCAAACTCTTGTACGGAATCTTCGAATGTTACCGTTACTGGGCCACAAGAATCAAATGGACTTACCTGTGGAACATTTTGTACGTAAGTAACCGCACCGTTAAATACCCGTGGGGTAAAAATACCACCGCCAAACAATCCATTGGAAGCTGATCCTAATTCTAAATCAACCGTTCCGTCGGAGTAGTTTTGGTTTGCTCCGTTACCGTTTGTATAGTTATGAGCTGCCGTTAGGGTATGCAAAGCAATTCCCCACGTACCGGGAGGTACGGGCACACCACCTAATGCGTCCGTTAAAGTACCATCTCCTGGGAATGGACCAGAGAATGGGCCAGTAGTCGCATCTAATTGTCCAATCAATGTCCACACAGCCGCATTACCTTCGTTTCCAGCGTGTCCACCAGCAGTTAGATATACATCTACTAAGGTTGCTTGCGTAATGTTCATTTGTGCCGCAATGTCAATATCAAAAAGTGTGTTATTTGTCAAAGTGAAGTAAACTGTTCCACCGACAGCTCCACCGTTACCTCCATCCGTTAGCGTGGGTACGATACCGTTAGCCGTAGTAGCAGGTGCAGGTTCAGTTGGTAGTGGCTCATCACATTCCAATTCTAAATCGTAACAAACGAGTACTGGTGGAATTTTATCTTCTACTAAGATAGTTCCCCAACATACATTTCCAGAAGGATTCACTACTCTTACATCGTAAGTTTGACCAACATTTCCAGGTCCCAAAAGTACAGGCTGTCCCTCGAGTGGACCGTCGTCAAATAAAACTTGGAAATCATCGTAGCAACCGTAGTTATTACCTTCCAAAATTTGGTCAGCTCCAACTACTGCTTGACAATTTTCATCTAATGAAATATTTACTAAGCTATTACAAGTAATATCGTTAGAAGTAGGTACGAACTCATTTACTGTAATGGAGAACGTACATGTTTGAGTAGCTCCTACAGCATCAGTATAAACAAATGTATTAGTAGTTGTTCCAATAGGAAACTCACTACCAGAAGGCAAACCTGAAGTTTGATTAGTGGAT
Organism: Bacteroidota bacterium; assembly: GCA_039027925.1. Lineage (GTDB taxonomy): Bacteria > Bacteroidota > Bacteroidia > Chitinophagales > Saprospiraceae > CAJQQY01. The sequence continues at coordinate 7,348 of JBCCJE010000140.1, read as the reverse complement.
AAACATCCAGCAATAGCTTCGGCATCGTAACTGACTACTTGACCACAAGCACCTGGATCCAAGTTAATGGTCATATCAGAAGGACAATTGAAAACACAAGGAGGAGCTGTAAAAGCTATCTCCAAAGTAATACTTTCAATAAAACCATCATCAGCACCGGGAAAGTTATCAATTATATCCAACGTGTAATCACCAACAGCATCTTCTCCCGCTAATGAAGCTAAAGATCCAATAGGTTGGTAAGTACCAGATATAGCGTAGGGAGGTCCAGGATTACCTGCACCCGTGAAGGAAGTATTACACTCATTTTCAAAATCCGTAGCAGTATTCGTTGCTGCGTCATCGAAGGTAACATTCAAGTTATCCTGATTACATCCAAAAAGGGTAGCTGGTACGCCAGGCTCGTCAAATAAGTCTATTACCGTTCCATCGGGAGAAGTTAGTGTTCCATCAAGATCACCTACCCAAGTATGAGTGATCTCCATACTGATAGTGATTGCATCAATGGTTGATCCTGCAGGAATTATCCCTACGGAAGAGGCCGTCAAAGCACCATTAGCAGCACCAACAGGTACTCCTCCTGTCGCAGTAACAGTAGCAGTTTGAGCATTTAACTGCCCTGCACAAAAAAACAACATCACTAATAGGCATAGTTGTGTTGCAATGTTTGTAAATTTTTTACTTATCATTTTTCGTGAGAATTTTATGAATTAAATTAATAGAAGTGCGAAGTAAATTGACACTCCTTTTTAGTTGGTCATTATTTTGTTATTGAATCAAACTAACCACCTCGTTGTACATGTTCTTCAAGGATTGAGAACTAGTCCCATACTCTTGTTGAACTCTTTCCAAATTTTTCAGTAGTGCATCTTCAACAGGGACAGAAAATCTTTTCACATCCACAGCTACATACCAATAGTATCGGTATTCACTGGCAGGTGTGCCAGCAGATCTCATGTCATTCAATTCATCATTCAGTACGATGAAAGCGTTGTCTGTATCAAAAGTACCGTACTCGTAAGCCGTCACCCCATACTGTGTAGCAATGGCGTGACTTGCATTCGGTGCGTTTGAGTCAGTTGTTTGTGCATTTACTCCTAAGCTCATCGCTACCAGAACAAATGTGAAAACAGCCAACCAAATCTTCTTGAATATGACGTTTTTCATAGAGATTAAAATTTTTAAGTGAGATAATATTATTTGATAAAAATTGAATCCTTAGATATGTATTGGACAAAAAAATCCTATGCGATTAGGCAATACTTGATTGCTAATCGTTAATAAAAATTTAGAAAATTGGATGGTTGAGAACTATACTTTAGTTTCTTCTCGTGGAGCTAAAGTGGGGGGTGTTCATAGTCTCAATTGATTACAATTTGTATCCCTAGCATTGACTTATTCAAAACCACTTAATGGCATTTTGAATAATAAACTAGAACTTGGTGTAAGCACTTACACTAGGAAAATTCTAATAATTTGAAAATAACGGTTGTGGGAAAATTTCGGTAAGGGATGGGGGATGTGAAACTAAGAAGTATTTGTTTACTGTTTCACAAAGTTATCGCAAATATAGGTAATTAATATTAATCTGTAAACGATAGCCTTTCTTTTTTATCAAATATCTATAAAATTAAAAGATGAGACTAGATTTCACTTTATCATAAATAGATATGTTTTGCTAAAGATATATGTCAATTATTCTCTTTTTTCTTCCTATCCATCTCAAGAAGTTAGGTGAAACTTACTCACTCTTTTTCAAAAATCTGCATCGTTCTGTGTGATGTCAAAAAAACGAATAACACCCCTTTGTCCTACCCAAAAATCAATGCACCTTAGATTAAAACCTTCGCAAACCCTTTATTTTACTTACTTCTTAACGAAAATTAACAACTCCGTCCGAGTTTTGTCCTACCCCTGTCCTACCCTTGTCCATATCAAAATTTTGTAAAATATAGTTTTAACTGTGAAATTTGTATCAACAATCGAAACGACGATAGTTACTTTTTTAAAAAACAAAATCAGCTGTTCATACCTTTAGGTCGAACATCAAAATATTAAGGTGGATTTTCCATCCTCTTTGAAAGCATAGGGTTTTAGTTAGGTTTTTTCCTCGGTTTGGGGATACTGTTTTAATGAAAACATTTTCCCCGCCGTGTTTGTAAGCAACTGTTCACTCCACGAGGAGGAACATCAAAATATTAAGATGGATTTTCCATCCTCTTTGAAAGCATAGGGTTTTAGTTAGGTTTTTTCCTCGGTCTGGGGATACTGTTTTAATGAAAACATTTTCCCCGCCGTGTTTGTAAGCAACTGTTCGCACTACTAGGTCGAACATCAAAATATTAAGATGGATTTTTCCACCCTCTTTGAAGTAATAGGGTTTTAGTTAGGTTTTAAACGACAAAGTTATTTGACCTTCGAACATTCCAAACAAAACCATTTGTGAAAAGGAAATGTCACGTCTCTGGTCTTAAAAATTTTCGGAGGGTAAATACTTTGTCGTATTTGAAAGATTAAAGAATCAATGTGATTCTTTTCTACATATAACAGAAGTGATAATGCAAGTACCGAATCTGTCTAACTTCTCACGAAGTACTTTTTTATTTGACGGCAAAATACTGAGAGAGGCTGTCCCAAAACTTACTACACTTCATTTTTTTTAAAAAGCATTATCCAAAAACCGGAAGGGGTAATTATTTTTCATTAAGGGTAATTCCTCATACGTTGAAACACCTACCTACCCAACGAGTAGGTAGCTACGAGAAAGCAAGGAGGGCGATGTCCCAAAATCGTACTACGGTTCATCCCAAAATACGGTTGGGTTACACTTGACAAACTCTAGAAATCTTCCCAAAGACCGTTAGAGTTTCCATAACTAACCGCTATGTCGCTCCCTTGCCTTTGAAATGTAGAGTAAATAGGGAGGTCTTCGTCAAGGTATGGATTCCTTATTGACGAACGACCATCAAAAATTAAAATAAGTTGTGTTTTATCAAAAAGATGAGGATCAGAGCTGAACGGATAAAAGATTGCTCAATCTACAATCGTTTATTTTCGTGCTCAATCATTTCTTGAAAAAATCAGGATAGCTCATCTACAAAGATCGTGTGATAGGTTGTTTGTCCTGGCAGTCATATATCCGAGCAATCGGTATTTGCTGTCAGGATTTTTTTTGCCAAAAGTTCTACGATTGACTTTCTTCTACTACTAATCTTTTCCAATCAAAATATCCTCGTATAGCTATTCCACAATAAACAAGGTAAAGCAGCATAAACAAAAATGCTCCCGTACTCCAATACATAAAAACGTAAAGTACATCCACCACAATCCAATAAATCCAGTTTTCCAATTTTTTTTGAATGGTCATAAAAGTTGCAAAAATCGCAAAGGAAGTAGTGAAAGCATCTAGGTAAGTCTTCTGAGCAGTAGTGAACGCAGCAAAGATATATCCTAGTAAAAATGTAAATAAAATGCCTGCCAGAACAATCGTAACGTGCTGATTAACAGTCATTTCCGTAATAGGTAACGCTTCCTTTTTCTTACTGCCAAACTTCCATTGATAGATGCCAACGAAGCCCATGATGACGTAAAAAATATTCAATAATCCATCTATCCACAAATCGTACAAAGCGTAGGTTGCCCACGCCCACAGCGAACAACTCAATATGCCAAAAAACCAACACCATATATTTTCACGCAAAACAAGGATGATATAAACAGTACCAAAAATAACTGCCCAAACCTCAGTCCAATGGAGCGCTTCGGCAGATTCGATAAGATTAGAAATAATATCGGACATAGATTTTCATTTTTACCAAATCAAAGAATAATACAAAAGAATCATTTTTATCTCAAAACTGTTATTTAATTTTATTCCTATTTTCACACTCAAAAAACACTATCCATACTTGAGCAGCGAAAGTTTTCATCCCGTCACCTCTCATGGTATCTACGCCTCGGTCATTCTTCCGATAGCTGTCCCCAAGCCCTATACTTATTTTATCCCTTCGGAAATGATGGACTTAGTTCACCCTGGGATACGTGTAGAAGTACAGTTGGGAAAAAAGAAACTTTACTCCGCAATCGTTTTGGAACTCACAGAAAAAGCCCCCGAAGGTACCAAACCCAAACCCATCCTTTCCATCATTGATAAATCTCCAATTGTTGATGCCACGCAGTTGAAGCTCTGGAAATGGATGGCGCAATATTACTGTTGTAGCTTAGGGGAAGTCATGGTGGCAGCCCTTCCTGCGGGACTTAAAATGAGTAGCGAAACACAGATCGTGATGAGTCCATTTTTTACGGAGGACTACACCATGCTCAAAGACAAAGAATACCTCGTAGCCGAAGCCCTCCGCAATAGACAAGAACTGACCGTGGATGATGTCCGACAGATCTTAGGGCAAAAAACAGTTTATCCGTTGCTTTACCGATTGCTAGAAAAGAAAATTATTTATCTGAAGGAAGAGCTCAAAGGCAGCTACAAACCCAAAAAAATTGGCTGCGTCCGACTGCAAGAACCCTACGCTACTGAACCAATTTTACTAGAGGAAGCATTTCAGTTAACGGCTAGATCGCAAAAACAAACCGAAGCACTTTTAGCATTTGTTCAAATTTATAAAACCCAACCGTACGTTCGCAAACAGGATTTATACAAAATGGCAGCGGTGGATGCTGCGGTCTTGAATGCCATGCAAAAAAAAGGCATCTTCGAAATCTACGATAGAGAAATCAGTAGAGTGGGCAACTACGCAGAGGAGACAATTGAGAAATTTGATTTGACTAAAATCCAAAAAGATGCACTTGGTCAAATCAAAAATATTTTTGAAGAAAAAAATACCGTCCTGCTACACGGTGTCACAGGAAGTGGAAAAACTCGAATCTACGTCGAACTCATCGAGGAAGCCATCAAGCAAGGAGAACAAGTCCTTTACCTTCTGCCAGAAATTGCGCTGACGACTCAGATCGTAGCTCGGTTGCAAAAAATCTTCGGAGATGATATTGCTGTTTATCACTCGCGGATGAACAACAACGAACGAGTAGATTTATGGAAAACCGTACTCAACAAAAAGCCGATCATCCTCGGTGCACGTTCCGCACTTTTTTTACCATTTCGAAATCTAAAACTCATTATCGTTGACGAAGAGCATGATCCTTCCTTCAAGCAATACGATCCTGCACCCCGATACAATGCACGGGATGCTGCCATTTATCTAGCTCATCTGCACTCCGCAAAAGTATTGTTAGGAACGGCTACACCTTCGCTCGAAACTTACCACAACGCCAAAAACGAGAAGTACGGTTTAGTTCAAATTACCGAACGCTACGGACAAATGGAGCTACCCGAAATCATCATCGCCAACGTAGCGGACGAAATCAAGCGCAAGAAAATGTCTTCGCATTTTACCTCCGTTTTGCTGGAAGAGTTGATTGCTGCCCTCGCCAGAAAAGAGCAAGCGATTCTCTTTCAAAATCGAAGAGGATACGCCCCTACGCTGCGCTGCGTTACCTGCGGTTGGATACAGGAATGTAAAAATTGTGATGTGAGCTTGACCTACCACAAGCAGTTCGAAAATCTTCGCTGCCACTACTGCGGCTACCAACAAAAAATTCCGAAAGAGTGTCCTGCCTGTGGCGGATTTGATTTGACCATCAGAGGATTTGGTACGGAGAAAATAGAAGATGAATTAAAACTCTACATCCCCGAAGCCAAGATTGCTCGGATGGACTTCGATACCGTTCGTACCAAAAATGCACACGCTCGAATTATTCAAGATTTTGAGGAAAAAAGAATTGACGTACTCGTGGGTACGCAAATGGTAACTAAGGGATTGGACTTCGATAATGTGGGTGTTGTCGGCGTTCTGAGTGCCGATCAATTGATGGCTTTTCCCGATTTTCGAAGTACCGAGCGAGGCTTTCAACTCATGACCCAAGTGAGCGGTAGGGCGGGTAGAAAAAAGAAAAGAGGAAAAGTAATCATTCAGGCTTTCAACGTAGCGCACCCCGTTTTGGGAGAGGTGATCCAAAATGATTTCCAAAGATTTTTCACGAGAGAAATGGAAGAACGGCAACTATTTTCTTATCCGCCTTTTTTGCGATTGATAAAAATTACGCTCAAGCATAAAGACCCCCGACTGCTCAACGAAGGCACTAAAATATTTGCTAAAATTCTAAAGGAAAAATTAGGTAATCGAATGATCGGCCCCGCCGTACCGGGTATTCCCAGAATCCGCGGAAGTTTCTTGTTAGAAATTTTTCTAAAAATGGAAAAAGATAATCAATGGTTGGCTTATGCTAAAAATCTCGTCCAATTTGCGAAGCGATCATTAAATGCTACGAAGGGCTTTTCGGGGATTCGGATTAATGTAGATGTGGATCCGATATAAAAAGCTAACTGTTAAAGTTTTGTACATTATAAAAAAATAGTATATCTTTTATTACAACAACGACGACAAAAATTAAAACCTTTCCACCCAAACAATTCTTCATTCTTCATTCTTCATTCTTATATGTAGAAATGAATATGATAATCTGTAATTAGAATTTTTATTACACACCAAATTAGATAAGAAATAACTATAGAATATTAAGTGCGCACCTTAATATAAAAAGGCTAAAGTGATGACTAGCACCACCTTAGCCTACAATACTATTAATTAATTTTAAAAACAAAAATTATGAAAAAATTCTTTTTATCCCAATTTTTGGGCTTGCTATTTTTATGTTATTTAGTTTTAAGAGTGATCCTCAAATAATGAGAAAGACCTCTATTCATTTACCAACATTACCTAATGTTCAAACAATACAAATTACAAATAATAGTGTAGGGTTTGTAGCTGATGTTTTTATTGGTAATGATTTATTTGCATCTGCAAGTCTTGATGAAGGAGAGTTTTGGTCTGCTTCCTTTCCTGGTTCATATTTAGATGTTAGAATTGAGTTTATAGCAATAGGAGGAGGAGGACCAAATGATGTTGCTCAAGCTTCAGCTAATTATTTTGTTCGGGATGTTCCAGATGGATCAGAAGTAGGTCCAATAATTTGCCAAAGATCCTTTACATTTACATCGAATAATCTTGATAATCTTTTTACCTGTGGAGACACAAAAAATTAGTCCTGATTATCATTTTTCTTTCTTGAAATTGTAAAAAAGTTCTCTTTTAGAGTTCACTAATTTTAGGTTAGTGAACTCTATTTCTCTAGAAATCAATAGTCCGTGCAATTTTTGAATAAAGACTAGACCGAAAAAAAGAAAAGGTCGTAAGATTTAGTATTCACACAAAAATCTACGACCTATGTTAAGCACCACTACAGTACTTGGATTCATATTCGCAAATGTTGATGT
>JBCCJE010000139.1:0-9404 GCA_039027925.1 Bacteroidota bacterium | reverse complement strand
TTCCCACTTTCCCATATCACGGAGTTCTCAAAGCGTGTGGCTAAGTAGTTACAAATTAAAATAAATAATTTTTGTACTAAACTCATCACTCATCACTCATCACTCACTCATCATCGCTCTCTCCTCCCCAATCTATTATAATTTTCTGACAAAATAGGAAAATCACTTTTGATTTAACAACTGCGTAACAACTCCCGCTACGGTTATCAGAAGTCTAGTTCTACCTATTTTCCCCACTAAAATAAATCCCTTTTTTCCATCATATTTGACTACTTTTGCACCAATTTTTGATCACTAGAAAAAAGGTAAAAAATATGTCAAACGCATTTTACGAACTCCCCGTAGCAATCAACGAACCAGTACTGAGTTACGCCCCTGGCTCCCCCGAAAAAGCGCAGTTGAAAGCTATGCTCGAAACTTTGAAGTCTAAGCAAATCACTATCCCGATGTACATCGGAGGCAAAAAAGTAAATACTAAAAATAAGGTAAGCATTCACCCACCCCACGAGATCAAACATACGCTTGGTAATTTTTCCAAAGGAAATGGAAGCCACGTGACGCAGGCGATCAATGCCGCGCTGAAAGCCAAACCAGCTTGGGAGGCGATGCCTTGGCAGGATCGGGCAAGTATTTTTCTCAAAGCTGCGGACTTACTGTCTGGCCCTTTTCGGGCAAAAATGAACGCCGCCACCATGCTAGGACAATCAAAAAATGTATATCAAGCGGAGATTGACTGTGTGGCGGAGATGTGTGATTTTTTTAGATTCAATGCCCAGTACATGACGGAGATTTATACGCAGCAGCCAGAGAGTCCCGATGGAGTGTGGAACAGGATGGAATATCGCCCGTTGGAAGGATTTATATTTGCCATCACTCCGTTTAATTTTACTTCCATTGCGGGTAATCTTCCCGCTGCACCCGCTATGTTGGGCAATACCGTTATTTGGAAACCCGCCGAAACGCAAATTTACTCCGCCGCAGTCATCATGGAAATTTTCGAAGCGGCAGGATTACCTCCTGGCGTTATTAATTTGATCTACGTGGATGGACCAGTAGCCGGAGATATTATTTTCGAACATCCCGATTTTGCGGGATTGCACTACACGGGTAGCACCAAGGTCTTCCAACACTTATGGCAAACTATCGGAAAGAACATTTCCAAATATAAAAGTTACCCAAGGGTAGTCGGAGAAACGGGCGGTAAGGATTTTGTCGTAGCCCATCCTTCGGCCGATGCCAAGGAAGTAGCTACCGCCTTGGTCAGAGGTGCTTTCGAATATCAGGGGCAAAAATGTTCCGCAGCTTCGCGCGCTTACATTCCGAAAAGCATGTGGAAAAATGTAGAAAAATACATGGTTGCCGATTTGAAAACCATCAAGACGGGAACGGTCGAAGACTTCTCTAATTTTGTGAATGCAGTGATTGACGGACGTGCTTTTAATAAAATCACGAACTACATAGCCGAAGCCAAAAAATCCAAAGTAGCGGATGTGGTGATGGGCGGAGAGTACTCCAAGGCCGAGGGATATTTCATTGATCCTACGGTCATCTTGACAACCGATCCAAAATACGCTACGATGCGGGAAGAGATTTTTGGTCCCGTACTCACCGTCTATGTTTATGAGGATAAAAGTTTTGAAAAGACCTTGAAACTCGTAGATGACACTTCTCCCTACGCCTTGACGGGTTCTATTTTTGCCAAAGATCGAGCGGCTGTTCTCCACGCTACAAATGCGCTAAAAAATGCGGCTGGTAATTTTTACATCAACGATAAACCGACGGGCGCCGTAGTGGGACAACAACCCTTCGGAGGAGCTAGAGCTTCGGGTACGAATGATAAGGCAGGTTCTATTTTGAATTTGTACCGATGGCTATCCCCCCGAACGATTAAGGAAACCTTAGTGCCGCCCACCGATTACCGATACCCATTCCTCGCCGAGGAGTAAGCAATGGTTCAATGAAAGATCATTAGACTTTACTTTTCAGTAAATTATTATATTCTCGTTCCAGTTGATTTTTTTCAACTGGAACGACACCTACCTTTTCACAAACCTGCCCACCCGCCAAGTTGGCAAGGATAGCTATCTCCTCCAAGTTCAACTTAGATGCCCAACCTAGTGCCGTCAGACTGATGACGGAATCTCCCGCTCCGCAGACATCCGCAATGTTTCTGATTTGGGTGGGGATAATCCTACAGTCAAAACTATCATCAATAAAAATACCTTTTTCCGAAAGGGTAATCATGGTATTTTTGTTGCCCGACTTTGACCTCAAATAGGTACTCGCTTTTTTTAAAGAATCCAGCGTGGTATCCACCGCAAAGGGAAGGCTGTCTTTGACTTCTTTCAGGTTAGGTTTAAAAATGCGGACATTTCGGTATTCAAAAAAATGATTCTTTTTAGGATCAACGATCACCGGGACATCTACCTTGAGGGCCTCCAAAAGAATTTTACGAATTACTGGCAAGGAGAGCACCCCCTTGTTGTAGTCTTGCAGAATGATAGCGTCCATCGGGGTAGCTTCCAAAAACGGTTTAATTTTTCGTAAGAGTCTATCTGCTTCTTTAAGGCTCAGGTCGTGCAGATTTTCTCTGTCCACTCGTAGGAGTTGTTGATGGTTCGCCATGATCCTAGTTTTGACAGTAGTGCACCGTTGGTCGGAGCGAAAGATACCTTCGGCCCATAAGTCATTTTGGGGCAGTAGCTGCTCAAAAATGGTGGCGCTATCATCTTCACCCACTACGCTAAATAGGTAAGGCGTAGCCCCCATCGCCCGAATGTTCAACGCCACGTTGGCTGCTCCACCTAGCCGATTTTCGGTTTTTTGTAAATGTACGATGGGTACAGGTGCCTCGGGCGAAATCCGATGGACATGTCCATCCAAGTACCTATCCAAAATAACGTCTCCTACGATAAGAATTTTTAAATCATTGAACCCCGCAAAGAGTTTTTTAGAATTCATAAACAAGCATTGATGTTTTCCCAAAGAAAAACAAATTTTGAAAAAAGGCGATGAAATTCCAAATTCGTTACTTCAAATCCTTGGTAAACAGCTTTCTATTTTGGTAAAAATCTTTGCGGTAGCACCTTGATTTTTGAGAAGGTACGCTGTGGCTGCTTGCGAGGCTTTGGCGTAAAAATTTTGATGAGCCAGCTCTTTCATCAATCGTTCGAAATCCTCGTAGTTGTTGATGGTAAATCCTCCCTGGGTACTGACTAGCACGTTGGCTTCTTCGAATTTTTTATATTTTTTTCCAAAAACGACGGGCAGCCCGAAGGCGATGGGTTCCAAAGTATTGTGGATACCTGCCCCAAATCCACCACCGATATAAGCTACTTTTCCGTATTGGTAAAGGCTAGAGAGCATACCGATATTATCAATAATCATCACGTGGGCGGCTGGAGCATTGGTCGGCGTAGCTTGGGAATATCTGATTGAACTGATTTTTAATTTGCTTTCGATAGCAACTAGGTGTTGGGCACTGATGTCGTGTGGTGCAAAGATAAATTTCCACTTGGGGTCTTGCTGTTTGTGTATCCATTGAATCAAGATATTTTCGTCTGGTGGCCAAGTGCTACCTCCAATCAGGAGATCGGCAGTCCCTTTAAAATGCTGAATAACGTCAAATGCTCGGGCTGATTTTTTTATCTGCAAAACTCGATCAACTCGCGTATCGCCCACGTTGGATACCGATTTTATACCGTTTTGTAAAAGTATTGTTTTTGAAAATTCATTCTGAACAAAAATATGGTCAAAATAACCAAGCATATTTTTAAAAAACGAACCGTAGGACTTAAAGAAAATTTGATCCTTTCGGAAAATCGCCGCCACTAAGAATGTAGGTATTTTTCTCTGGTGTAGTTCGTGGAGGTAGTGGTACCAAAATTCGTATTTCACAAAAATAGCTACGGAAGGGTTGACGATGGAGAGTAGTTTTTCGGCATTTTTTTGAGCATCCGCTGGTAGGTAAAAAATGTAATCCGCTTGTTGGTAATTTTTACGGATTTCGTAGCCAGAAGGAGAAAAAAAGGTAAGTAAAATTTTCAGATGGGGAGTAGTGGATTTGATTTTTTCGATCAAAGGTCTTCCCTGCTCGAACTCACCGAGGGAGGCGCAATGTATCCATACGATTTTTTCGTGTGGGGAAATTTGGGCTTGCATTTTTTCGAAAATATTGGCCCTACCCTTTACCCACAGGTTTGCTTTAGCATTAAAAATAGCCGCAAGGTGAATTGCCCATTTATAAACGGTAACAACAAAATTGTAAATCCAAACGGTCACTTAATCGGATTGTAAAGTTGACGCAGCAACATCTCGTAAATTTATTTTAAAATCTCTTGCGCAATGACTCCCGCCAGCTTTCTAGCCCCCTCGGTAGTGTAGTGCACATCGTCCACAAAATGATCCAAATCTTTGGGCAAAGCGGGTTCGCCGTGTACAAATTTAGTTTGGTAAATGGACGATAGTTCAGCCACCTTGGCGTTGTAAGCATCCATTGCCATTGCCATTGATTGACTGTTGGGATATTTTCCATCTATGAGGCACATCCCTCGATCCATCCACAGCACCTGATCTTCTGCGGGAGTCATGGACGCTTTGTAAAAATAAGGTTGGGAAACTAGGATAATTTCTGCACCGTCGTTTTGTACTAACTCGATGACACCACCCATGTATTTTTGAAAATCCTGAATAGATTTAAATTTTTCTAAGTTAAAATCAGTTGGTTCGTGGGTAGGCGCAAACCAAAATTTCCTGACCACCTGATTGATTATGGATTCGAAAGTAGGTGGCTGTGCCCCCGCAATGCTGGGCCCGTAGAAATGCGTGTAATCACTTTTGTAATCGCCCACGGCTAGTGACGGCGGAGAAAAAGATCGGTACAAATCATTGATACCGTGCATCAGCACCACCACATCTGGTTGGAAATCTCGGCAATAAACGGCGTAGTTGATATTGCTGTGCTTAGAGGTGTACCAGTCCATGCCGGCATTGAGCACTTCGACTTTTTTGTTCGGCATTCTTTCTTTGAGCATTTGGTGCAAAACACTAGGGTAACGCTCCAGCGTATCCAAGCGTACATTCCGAGTAGTCGAACCTCCTAAGCACAACACTCTAAACGTCGTAGAATCTTTCTCGCTACTAAATTCGTAATCGTTGGGTGGCATCTGAAGGAAAGGATCAAATAAATGCTCCTGCTGATAGTAATAATAATAATGTCCCGCTAAGTAAATTAAAACCAAGGTGATGATAGAGGGGACAGATGCCATCAGCAAATTTTTTGTTCCGTTTTGGCTGACGTAGCGGTTGAGCCACCAAGGAATGATGCCTAATAATACAATTGCAAGTACGGCTAAAAACAGAAAATATTTAGTAGAATAAAATAAAATTGCTGGAGTATCCGAACTGTGAGTGGTGAATCCCGCCACCAACAAGATGGCCAAGGCGTAGTAGATGATAAGTAACTTTTTCATGTCGTCTGAGTGTATTGGAGTTTTGACACACCTCCAAAAATGTAAGTAAGATCAAGGTATTTCTAAATGATAAAACTATTTTTCCTCAATTTTTCCAATAGCAGAAAAAAGGCAAATATAATTATCTTAAATTCAATTGAAACAATCAGTCTCGGTGGGGAAATAATGAAATGCAATTCCGTATTGGTCTGAAACCTACACAAATTACAACTTTAATTTTTCAAATAAAAAGAATTATTGGGCAGAAATTGACGGTTGAGTTGGTACGGTGGGCACTATTATTTTTAACTCTTTGAGCGGTGTCCCGTCCGCTAATTTTCCTAGGCTTCTTTGTTCGGGGGTATTGCCGAGCGCAAACTCACAGTAATCCCCATTTCTACTACAATCCAAAAGGGCATCGAGGAGTTTCCAGTAGCCGTGGTAGTCCACATTATTGAGCCGATTCTTCTTGATGGCTCTTTTGGTCGTTCCGTTTCGGATGCCAGTATCGTACTCGTAATCCAAGGAGTAGCATTCGTTGTGCCCAGCGTACTGAGGTGGAGAGGTGGTGTTATCGTGGTACTGCCAGATCAAGTTTCTTTGCCGCACTTTCTCCGCCGTTTTAAAAACTTTTTTACCAAATTTTTGCCCTACTACGTGATCGTTTTCCGAAACCATTATCAATAATTGAGTATCTTCTGGAATCCCTTCGTACGATTTCAGCAAACCACCTTTGAGAGGCCCCGAACCGGGCGAACAGAGAAAGACCGCCTGTGGTTGGGGAATTTCGTGATGCTCAAAATTAACGGCTAGGTCAGCAGCCACCACGCCACCGTAGCTGTGTCCTACTAGTGCTAATTTGTCCGTGATGGGTTTTACAAAATTTCCGTTGCCCAGTACTTTCAAAGCATCCCTGATCGCTTGACTTACATTTTTCGAAAACTTATTGGGTCTGGGTGTCCATAAGTTTTTTTGGTAGCGCGGAAAAATCACGATGTTTCCTTTTTTGACGATGTGCTTGATCCATCGGCCGTAGATCATCGGATTGTAAGCACCGTAGCCATGATTGAAGACCACCACGTGGGCAGAATCTGGCTTGGGAGAAGTTGGTTCGAAGAGCCAAAATCCATCTGGATTTTCGGCGTAGTCGTGAAATAAAACTTGATCGTGCTTGTAATCAAAACTGCCTGGCCCCTCCGAGGGAGGTGTGGGGACAAAAGTCTTTTGGGCAAAAACGGATGAAAAAAGTAGCAGGGTAAAAAGAAGGGTAAGTGATTTTTTTTTCATAAAACTGTTCGTGGTTGTAACAAAGTTTGATGATTTAAAAACGAAATAAAAATAAATTGGTTGTTTAAGCAACGAAAAAATGTATGTTTGTTTCGGATTTGAATTTTTGATAAAATCAGATTCGCCATTATTCGATGACCTAAAATTATTTACATTTTGGAAAATAAGAAAAGAGTTGGGGTGATTGGTGCGGGTAGCTTCGGAACGGCTATTGCGCAGTTGATTTCCGAAAATGAAAATGTATTGTTATACGCTAGGAATAATGACTTGGTCAAACAGATCAACGCTACCCATCAGCACTTGGGCGTCACGCTAAAAAAAAATATTGAAGCGACCAATGATCCCCAATTTTTGGCGGAGCATTGTACGCTCATTTTTCCCATCGTACCCTCGGAGAACTTTCGCTCCATGGTAAAAACTTTCGCTCCCTTCCTCCGACCTTACCATATTTTGATCCACGGCACTAAAGGATTTGATGTAAAAGAAGAAGACCGTCCGAAGCTGGAGGACGGGACATTGGATAGGAGTCACGTGCACACCATGAGTGGCGTCATCGAGCAGGAGAGCGTAGTCGTTCGTATCGGGTGCCTCAGCGGCCCCAACTTATCCAACGAGATCATGGCGGGACAGCCCACGGCTACCTTGATTGCGAGCCACTACGACGAGGTATTCGAATTGGGAAAAAAGGTGCTCCGTGGCAGTCGGTTTCAAGTGTTTGGCTCGCGGGCTATCGTAGGGGCGGAATTGGCTGGTGGACTGAAAAATATATTTGCCATCGGATCGGGCATCCTCGGCGGATTGGGTTTGGGAAAAAATATTCAGGCGATGCTGATAACTAGAGGATTGGTCGAGATGATTTATTTTGCCAATGCTTTTTCCATTGATAAAAGTGCATTTTTAGGGACAGCGGGTATTGGCGATTTGATCGCAACGGCTACCAGTAAGGATAGCCGAAATTTTACGTTGGGAAAAAGATTGGGAAGTGGAGAGTCTCTCGCCGACATTATGAATACGATGCCAGAACTAGCGGAAGGGGTGCGGACTTTAAAAATATTTTACCATCTTTCGAGAAAGTACAAGGTGAGGGTTCCGATTACTCAGATGCTGTATCGGGTTGTTTACGAGGATTTTGATGTAGAAAAAGCGCTACGATTTCTCATTGCTTACCCTTACGATGTGGATGTGGATTTTTTGTGAAGATTCAATATCTGATGCCAATGGCTTCCTTGCTACCTTTTAGTTTGGGCTTGATGGGAGCGTTCTCTCTTGCGGCGGGAGCTTCTCCTTCCTGTGCCGTAAGAAAAAATAAATTGTTGAACTTGCTGCACTCGTGTACCGATTGGAAAGGATCGAGGGTCATAGCCAACACAGGAGTAAACTTGGTCATTTTCACCTTCGATATTTTTACCTTTTGCGTGTAGCTACCTTTTGGTTGGAGTGTGCCTTTGTTATCTTTAAATCCTTTTTTTACAAATTCGACTTTCGCCAGTATGGCTCCTCTGGTTAATTTCTCGGAGCGCGTAAAATGAATTTTTATGGCGATGTTATCTTCATCTTTTTTCGACTGACCGAGCATATCAATGGGTCTGTCTCCGATATTTTCGATGGTATATTCCACTACGACGAATCGCTTGTTTTCTTTTACGATTTCAGCTTTGGATAATATCAAATCTGCGCATTGCGTACCGTAGGGTTTGTTGTCCGAGTTGTCTTCGATTTCGGGGACGAGTTTTAGTTGAGAAGTAGCTTTTCGCTTCTTTTTGGGAGTTTGTTGTTGAGCAATTTTACGCTGCGGTGCTTCACTTTCTTTCTGTTCTGTGATCTGTAGTTTTGCCGTATTTTTTTGCTGTTTTCTTTTTTCTATTTCTGCTCTGATTATTTCTTTCTGGGTCATGGCTTCGGCTACTGCCGTGGAAGGCGTTCTATTTGCTTCGAGTAAAAAAGCGATCCTGTCCGTGGGTGCAATGGGCTTATTTTTGATTTTCATTTTGTTGTTCATAATCAATTGGCCAGCCCTGATAGAAAAGTCGGAATCTACCAACTGCTGCAAGATGTTGGCTTTTAGGCTAGTCAGCCCGTTGTTTTTGAGGGATTTATCAAAATGAATAATCAAGTCTTGGGGTAGGGATTTATTTTTCCCAAACCTCACTTTGTACTTTCCTTTATTAGAAATGTTGTAAGCAATTTTAATATTATCTCCCTTTCGCTTGAGGACTTTGATGGACTTGATTTCGATCTGGTAGGCAGTAGAGAATTTATGATGGGAAAAATGATTAGCTACGGTAGTAGTGCTAATGGAAGAGTAACCTGCTAACGAACTTAGACAAATTATGAAAATGGTAAAGGGCAGGATTAGTTGTTGTTTCATCCGCATAACTATGCAATTTAATGGCGATGACTTGCAGTCAACAACGAAAAAGGGCAAGAATTATTCCAAGTGTACGGAGAGATAATCTCACTCAATCTCGATAGATAAGGGTCTCTTGATGCTTTCTTCTAGGGAAATAAAAGTTTCGGTTCGTTGTATGCCCGAAATTTTTTGGATTTTGTCGTGCAGCACTTCTCGGAGATGATTGGTATCCTTACAGACTATTTTGAGAAATATTCCATAGTTCCCCGTAGTGTAGTGGGCACTCACGATTTCTGGTATTTTTTTAAGTGCTTCGG
>JBCCJE010000138.1:0-9410 GCA_039027925.1 Bacteroidota bacterium | reverse complement strand
GGCTATCGGATTGTTCTCGTCACCGACGCGCGCGGCGAACGCTATGCGGCCGAGTTTCCGTGCGACGACAAACGCATGGTCGAAGCCGCCACCTTTTCCGGCGGCGGGCTGGCCGCGAAGCCAGCGGCGGCGCTGGCGATCCTGCGCGGCGTCGCGGAGAGCGTTCAGCTCTTTGGGCGCATCAAACCTGTCGCGGTCATCGGCTTTGGCGGCTACCCCTCGCTCCCCGCCATGGCCGCGGCGGTGCTCCGGCGAACGCCCTCTGCAATCCATGAGCAAAACGCCATTCTGGGGCGGGTGAACCGGGCGCTTGCGCCGTTCGTCACCAAGATCGCCGCCGAATTAATTAATGAGCTAAAGCTAAAATGTGATATCAATAAGTTAGTCAAATTAAAAAGAGAAGCCGAGGAAATAGTCAAAGTAGTTTCTAAAGCCAGAAAAACTAATACTAAATAAATATTTTCAGACGATAAATTGGGCGAATATTCTATCATTCATTAATTCTATCATTCATTAATTTAACCATTCAACATGAGGAATTTTTTAGGATTTGCGTTTTTATTAGTTAGCTTTCTGTACGCTTGCAACTCTTCCCAAAAGACCGTTGCCCAAGTACAAGAAACCACTTATGCTGCTAAAGAAAACGCCTTACTTTGGAAGGTAACTGGTAACGAACTCCAAACCCCTTCGTACGTATTTGGCACCATTCATATGATCGGAAAAGACGATTTCTTTTTGACTGATGATATGAGAAAAGCATTTGGTGAAACCGATAAAGTAGTTTTCGAAATCAATATGGAGGAAATGAACGACATGAGTATTTTATTCAAATTGATGGGAAAAATCACAATGGAAGGTGGTAAATCATTAAAAGACTTAGTTAGTGCCGAAGATTATAAATTGGTCGAAAAGCACTTCAACGATATGGGTTTACCTTTAATGTTTTTGGAAAAAATAAAACCGTTGTTCCTCTCTACATTTGCATCGGGAGATATGGCACCGGGCGATTTCCAGTCGGGAGATTTAAAATCTTACGAAATGGAATTTATGGAAATGGCACAAAAGGATAAAAAAGAAATGGGTGGATTAGAGACCATCGAATTTCAATTGAGTATGTTTGATAGTATTCCTTACGAGGCTCAAGCCGAAATGTTAGTGGATGCCATCAAGGGATCGGGGGAAGGAGAAGATCAGTTCAAACAGATGGTGGAGATGTACAAAAGACAAGATATTCCGAATCTCTATAAGATGATTGAGGGAGATACAGAAGGCGTAGCCGAATTTGAAGATCTTCTGCTAGTAGGAAGAAATAAAAATTGGATTCCTATTATGGCCGAAATGATGAAAGGTAAATCTACATTTTTTGCGGTAGGAGCTGGACATCTCGGCGGAGAAAACGGCGTGATTGCATTGCTAAGAAAAAAAGGCTACCAAGTTACTGCGGTTGATCCAGTAAAAGTGAGACCCTAGAGTGGTAGCTCACTTTTACTGACTCAAGTTTTTATGTAATCCCCAACTTTTGATTTTTACGACTTACATTTTGGAGTGTAAAAGTTGGGAACTATAGGTGAAACTCAGAGGTGATTTTTAAAATGAGGATTCTTTCCTACCCAAAACATACTAAAACAATGTCTGAGAAAAAATCTAAAAAGGAAGTTCACCAGCCAGATGATCGGCTCTTCAAAGTGGTTATGAGAAAAAAGGAAGGGGCTGCTGAATACCTAAAAACCCACTACCCTGCACTAGCAGAACTTTTAGATTTGGAGACGCTGACCATTGAATCAGAAAACAATATATTCCTGATTTTAGATCGTTCGATTCTGATATTTCTTATACGTGCCAATTTAAGAATAGTGACGAAAGAGTAAAGATCAACTTTATTTGGGAAAACAAATCCAAACCAGAGAGCCACGTTTCTATACAGTTGGGACTTTATTTATTTTTGCGATACTACGATATGGTAAGAAGCAAAGATAAGAAGCTAGAACCTATCATCCCTTTGATTTTTTATAATGGAGAGGAAGATTGGATTCCCAAACGAGTAGCTGAATTATTTGAAGATCATCCATTTTTTGATTTCTTTCAGTCGTATCTGCCTGATTATAATTTTCATTTTACCAACATCGGAAAAGTACCCGAGTCAGAGTTATTAAAGATCGAAATGGCGTTTTTCAAAAGTGCCATGATCGCAATGGCTAACAAGCATAACTACAATTTGTTAGTCCAAAAATTTTCCATTATTTTTGATTTAGACGAAAACGATAACGTTACTTCTATAATTAAATATGTTTTAGGAATTTACGAGAGACTACCAGAACAAGTAAAAAAAGATGTTGCACAACTTAATGATTACAAAATTAAATCTAAAATTATGAGTACACTAGAAATGTTAAAAGAAGAAGGTAGAGTCGAAGGTAGAGTCGAAGGTAGGGTTGAAGGCAGAGTCGAAGGTAGGGTTCAAGGTAGAGTTGAGGGTAAAGAAGAAGGCAAAGATTTGGTAATAAGTGTAGTTGAATTACTAAGAGAAGATAAAAGCGTAAAAGAAATTGCGACTATACTTGGGATAGAAGAAAAGGATGTTTTAGAAATAAAAACTCGCCTGAACATGTAAAAAGATGAGCTTTTGGGAAAGGCAATTGAAAGCTGCAAATTCTACTTCGTTGGATTTTGCAGCTTTTGTCGTTTTAGAAATAGGACACTAATAAATCAGGGACGAGCATCTAATAAATTGATCAGCTTGGGTAGCTTCTAGTGACAGCCATTTTACTAAAAAAAATAGATGACTAAATCCTTCAGAACTTAGCCATCTATGACAATAAAAAATGTATTTGTAAAATAGTGTTTAATAGGGTTACCAACTAGTGTGAGGGGTAAGGTAACATGTACTTCTATTAGCAAAATAAATGCCAGATATTAAAATTTTAACTAATAAATTTTTCTTTTAATAAAAAAAGACTGTCGTAATTGACAGTCTTTATCTAAAAAACAGACTATGAGAACCGCTATGAGAGGTATTTCGTTGGGGGAAAAATTTTCCCCCTCATTTCGAAAAGTTCGAAGCCCACGGTAGTAGCACAAAATCAATTGACTCACTAGGTGGCTTCCTTCCTTATCAAATTATTTTTTTCAGGAGCGAGCCATTGCATCTCCATTGACGACGATGCCCCCGCCCAGAATTTCTTGAATTTTATACAAATTATTTATCGTAGGGATAGTGTCTTCTCTTTCGATGGAGCTAATTGTTTCTATTGAGATACCAGACATCCGAGCGAGATACCGTTGAGAATATCCCTTGCGGATACGAGCTAATTGAATTTGCTTACCCAGACTGGACGCCTTTGCCTGCGCAGATTCGGTAAGTGGCTGAACTCGCTTCGGAAGCGGTGCTCGGTGATCTACCATGCTTAAAAGTGTTGCGATAAGAATACCCGTAAAAATGTACTTTTCCATCTTGTTTCAATATTTATAGGACTTTTTTTTCAAATATGCTGATCGTGTAGTATTCTTAAATCAAGAATCGAGTTTGTAGAGTTCGTATTTCTCGATGACGTTGATTAACTTTTTATCGTAGGTTTTGTCGGTAGCGTATCCTTTTTGTTTCAAGCCTTTCGCCCATTGCTTATAATCGTTGTCGTGTTGCTTTAGGCTGTTGTATCTTGATCCCGACAGCAAATTGCTATGTGCTCTGAAGCTCTCCTTAGGCGAACCGTATTTTCTGAAAAAATCCTTGTGGTGATCGTCCGTAGCGTTGGAGCAATGCCCTTTTCTACAATTTTTCGAAAAACACTTTACCCCAAAGAAATTATTATTACTGACTGCCAGCTTGCTTGTACCCGCTCGGCTTTCAATGAGTGCTTGCCCCAACTTGATACTAGCAGGAATACCGAATAACTCCATTTCCCTTTGGGCAAGGGGCGCATACTTCTTGATAAAACTATGAACATCATTAGTAGATAAAGCACTAGCAGCAACGGGGGCATAGGGATTGGCTACCGATTGAGCGTACCAATTATTACGCTCATCGTCATCTGCTACTGCCGCGAAAGGAGCACTCAAATTAAAATTAAAAGTCATGTCTTTTTTAAGCAAAACGTATCCCGCAAAAACAATCAACCCTATTTTCATCCAAGGAATATCTTTTTGTTGTAGTTGAGTTGCCCACCCTAAATCCAATTTAGAGGTTCTTTTGTGAAATTGATATTTTAAAGACATCCCTACTTTTTTCATACCCAGCATAATTTTTTCTGCTACCATCCACATCGTCGGAGCTACGGTATCCTTCAAAAAAGAACTACTAATAATATCTGCTTGCTCTACTTCGACATCCACCTTGGGCTTTTTATCCACTACGTCCCATTCGATGGAAGTAGGGGATTCTTTGGTAGGTATAGTATTAATGTGTGTATGTTTTTTCATTGTAAGAAACTTTTTGTACTTTGTGTTCGCTTCGATTAAATGTTTTTGTTTCAATTTGCTTTTTGATAAAACAAATATCAAACAAAAAGTTTTTATAAACAAATTATAAAACAATTATTTTTAAAAAAGATGGCAGATTTTTCAAACAATATTGTGAATCAACGATTCAGAGAAGTATATCACGCACTAGAAAAACACAATCTCATCAAGGGAAAATCTGACATTGCGAATCACCTAGGGACTTACAACCACGTGATTAATAGCATCCTCAAAGCCCAAAGAAATATCACCGTCGAACAACTTCACAAATTGTTTGAAATATTTCATATCAATGCCAATTATCTTTTTGGAATAAGTGAAGATATGTTTGCAGCAGGATACGGGCAGCAGGGAGAACTTCAAGTCCGATCCATCAATGAAAAAAAATTGGACGGCAGAAGAAATATTACTTTGATTCCCGACAAGGCCATCGCTGGGTACGCTACCCAACTTCAAGATCCTACCTATCTGGATTCCTTACAAAAATTCTCGATACCGGGACTCGAAGGAGATTTGATGGCATTCGAAATAAGCGGCGATAGTATGATGCCCAACATTACGAATGGTGACCTGGTGGTTTGCGAACCCGTAGAACGCGGCGAGCCGCTTCGGGATAACCATATTTACGTAGTGGTCACGGATGTGGTGGTGGCTAAGCGTATTCAACAAATTCGGGAAGGCAGCCAAGTATCTAGTCTTAATTTGATTTCTGATAACAGTGCCGTTTTCAAACCCTACTCCGTTGATGTAGATGAAGTCAGACAAATTCTCAGAGTCAAGTGCCGATTGACTACCCACGCCATTGCGTAGCTCTATTTTTCCATTCCTTACGATGTCATTTTTTGTACACGGTACGAAATACCGAGTACCGTTTTTTAGTTTTTATAGCCGAGTCTGGAATGGTATTGAATTTGAACTGAGTAATAACCTATTCCTTATTTTTTCATATAAAAAAATTGTCATGAAAAGACGTACTATTTTATTGTTGGTTTTTGTGTTTTGTGTTGGGATGTTATCTTCTTGTACCAAAAAGTGTAAAGGTGGTGGATGGTACGGTGATCGAAACTTAGGATACATTCCCGCCAAAAAGAAATTAGATAAAACCAACGAATTAGCTACCGTCCATACCAAGCAGGTAGATGTAGCAAAAAGCGATTCGTAGTGATGTAGCTATTTGACCCTGCCCATTCCGAAGAATAGGTAGGGTCAAATATTAAGTTGTCAGATGATTGCGAAAAAAAGCTGTATCCGTCACTCACTTCCCGTCTTGCGGATGTAAACATCGCCATTGTGATTTTCTAAACTGATCTCCGCTCCGCCACCATTTACCTTTCCGATTACCCACTTTCCCAGTTGCACTTTAAAAGTTTTTTTACCTTCTTTTTTTTCAATTTTTGGTTTTTCCATTGTCATGTCAAAGCCAGTATAAACATCTCCCCGTTTATTACTGATTTTAAAAGTAGCCTGCAGGTCAGTAGGGAAAGTCAAGTCAATTCCTCCATTGTAGTTCGTAAAAGCCATCGGCTCGTCGGGCGTGACTTTATCAAAAGTAGCTAGGATTTTGCCATTGTAGGTATCCGCCAATAATGATCCCGAAATATTTGTAGCGGCAATCGGGCCATTGTAGGATGTAAGTTCTAGCGCCCCCTCAACGTTATCTACTTCAACGTTTCCATTGTTGTACGATTCCAATTTTAAATCAATTTGCTTAGGGACTTCTATTTTGAGGATCAGTCCTCGATTCCACGAATCGGAGTTGACCTTGATACGATTATCAGATTCAGAAATCTCCAAATCAATGGAAGCGGCATTAATTTTTCTCAATCCATTTTTACCTTGCTTCGGCTCTATTGTCTCTGATTCTTCCAAAGAAGCGTACTTCACCAAAATATCTTGACGCGCAGTTCCCTGCACCGTGATTGGACCACTACGAATGTCCACCACGAGCAATCCTCTCTGATTGGGATCACTCAGCGGTACCGTAATTTCTTCAAAAGTTTGCGCCTGTAAATTGATTGTTACAAAAAATAGGAGCAATATCGTCACGATATAATTTCTATGATTCATGCTAAATTGATTTTTAAATGATTATAATTCTTTGACGTAAACATTACCGTTAAAGGTCTCAAAATCTAACAAGACTTTTCCATTGCGAACTTGCATTTTTGATTTACCGCCCAGTTTATACTTTACGCCTTTTCCGTTTTTCTTTTTCTCTACTACGCTCGGTAACATTTCCACCTCTTCGATATTGGTAAAAAAATCACCGTTGAATGATTCAAACGCCAACTGCGCCGAAAGTCCTTTTTGGTAATAAGCATTGATGTTGCCATTGAGGGAGTAGTACTTGGAGTCATCGGTTGGATTTTTGGTGTACGTAATTTTCACATCTCCATTGATGGTGTGTGCGTGGGTAGCCCCCGAGATTTGGTCTAGCACGATACCCCCGTTGATATTGTTGGCTTTG
Source organism: Bacteroidota bacterium (assembly GCA_039027925.1). Classification (GTDB taxonomy): domain Bacteria; phylum Bacteroidota; class Bacteroidia; order Chitinophagales; family Saprospiraceae; genus CAJQQY01. The sequence goes on along the minus strand of JBCCJE010000138.1, from coordinate 2,488 downwards.
ACCTTGCCTTGGACATTACTGACTTTGATTTCCCCATCATTTACCGTAGAGACTACTAGATTGATATTTTTAGGAATTTTGATGTTAAAATCAAAATGAAAATGGATACCACTTCCCCAGTCGCAGTTGTTTTTCCAAGTTTTCCAATACCAGTTTCCGTCGTCTCCCTTTTGCTGTTTCACATCCGAACAAGGGGTTTTATTATAAATCAAAATCTCGTCATCCTCCTCGTGGATACCTAGTGCTACCTTGGCTTTTCCTTCTTCTAGTCGAGCAGTATTTTTTCCTTCGATGGTCTTGATGGCTTCGATCTGAATAGTGCTTCCATCGTATCCTTCTACCGTGATGCCACCGTTGATGTTATTTACCGTAAATGTTTTGTTGTAAAAATTTTTATTGACCTGTATTTCTTTACGAATAGTCTCCGTGTGTTTTTGTGCAGAAGTTGAAAAGCTAAAAAACAATACAATTACAAATAATGAGTTTTTCATGTTTTTAATTTTTTAAAAGTTATACCGTAGGTTGAAGCGAGAAGCGGGAGGAGAGAAGTGAGAAGAGAAATGCGAGATGCGAGCAGATCAATACTACCTCATCTTTCTCTCCTCTCTCCTCACAAAAGCACCTTTATTTTTTCTTCCAACTGATCTCTAACCTCCGTTGGAATTTCTTTCTCCTGAATCAAATTTTGAAATTCTTGTGCCGAGCGTTTGTCTTGCAAGGCTACCATTAGTTCGGCGAGTTTGAGTTGTAGAAGCGGGGAATTCTGATGTTTGATAGATTTAATCAATCCCTCTCTCACCGTAGGATTTTCCGAAAAACCCGCGAGCGCATCAATGGCCGCCGAGCGTACGTTGACGTTTTCGTCATTGTTGAGCGTAGTCAGCAATCCTTCGATCATTTTATTAGTAACGTCATCTACCTTTTCGGTTATTTTTACCGCCTTGAGTCTGTCCCTAGAGGATTCCTTTTCGAGTAAGGTAAGCATCATGGCTTCTTGAGTTTTGCGTAATTCCTCCGCAAGTTGATCCATTTGAGCATCGGGTTGGGAAAAAAATAAACTACCAATCAACATCCCTACGAACAAAGTAGCTAAGCTAAATCCCCAGTTGAATTTTATGAAATTTTGAAAGAAAAATGAACGCGGTGTTTTTGATTTTTGCGCATTGAGGGCTCGTTTTTCTTCCGCTAGAAACTCGTAGAAATCTGCTCTCATTGCTGCGGTAGGAATCTCGGTTGTCTCTAATTTTAACTTTTCGTGAATGGCTGTGAGGTCAGTCAATTCCTCCAGATCAATCCATCCTTTTTCAATATAATTTTCCAAAAGCTCATACTCCGCATCATTGATGATCCCCGTACTAAATTTTTCAATTAACATTTTAGCCGTCTCTTTATTCATCTTGGGTTGTTTTTTTCCAATTCAAAATATTGTTTTCTTAATCCCTTCAATGCCCTGAACACCCTCACCTTGACTGCACCCTCCGTACAATTGAGCACCTCTCCGATCTCCTTATAATTCAGTCCTTCGAGCTTACTCATCACGATAATTTCTCTTTTTTCTGGATCGAGATTTTTGAGTGCTCTGCGAAGTTTGAGGAGTTCTTCTTTTTCTTCTCCAAAGTGGATGTCCATTTTTGTAGAGAACTTAAATGCTTGATTATCAATGATTTCCGTACGGGTACGCTTTTGTTTTTTAAAAAAATCCATATTGACATTGCGGGCTATTCGGAACATCCAAGTTTTAAACTCTCCTTCGTTTTCATCAAACTGTAAGCGATACTTGAGGATACGCATAAAGACTGTTTGAACTAAATCCTGACATTCCGCCCGTTGGTGATAGTTTTGAAAAAAACGATACAACACCCGGTGGTATCGCTCGAAGAGTAGGCCCAGTTGATCCAGGTCGCCCGCTTTGACTTTACACATGATGAGGTTATCCGAAAAGGCTTGCAAGTTGTATGATTATTTTGGCTTCGAATGATTTTATTTAAAGGGTGTTTGGAGAGGATAACTGTTGGTATTTGCAATGGTTACAAGGTAGGGAGAAAATTTTTAGCCTCGTTCGCTTTATCAATTTTTGCGGGCGGAGTTAACGATAAAAAACCTTACAGAACGAATCCTGTAAGGCGAAAAATATCATCATCTGAATTACAACCTCGTGGGTTATCTTAGTTTACGACGAGCCGTCCAGCATTGACGGCCGTTAATTTTTCTGATATTTTGTAAAAATAAGTACCGGCGTAGGATAGCTGACTGCGCTCCAAAGTGAATTGTCGGCCTTGTATTTTTTGTTGTAACAATAGTTTTCCAGAAAAATCATAAAGTTCAAAAACCGCTTCGTTGATGTCTGTTTGAAACTCAAACAAGGCTTCATCTTGAAAAATATTAGGATACGTTTTCAGCGCATAAGCATCAGTAATCGGTCTTTGGAAATCTATGGACGCAAAATTGAAATACTGTTTTACTTGATGATCTTCGGTATCAAAGCTTG
>JBCCJE010000137.1:0-9450 GCA_039027925.1 Bacteroidota bacterium | reverse complement strand
CTGTTTTTTCACAAGCTCAATACTCGGTCATTAATGTGATAGATGCTACCGAAGGAGGTTGTAACGGTCAGATCGAAATAGGAGTTGATACAAATAATCATCCACATACATTTATTTGGAGTAATGGTGCTACTAGTCAAGATATATCAGGGCTGTGCACGGGAGAATATGCTGTTACGATCACAGATGCAAATGGATGTGAATGGGAACTAAGTGCTATCGTAGGAGGAAGTTGTAATATTGAACTGAACTTACCAGAGATTACAATTACTCATTATTCAGCATCCGAGACACAGTTAGGTCAGATAATTATTGGTGGGATACCCTCAGATAGTGACCCCGAAGTAATAGCTAATAACCCTTACTTACAATTCAATTATGAATGGGAAAATGGAAGCACTAATAATTATTTATTAGACTTACAGCCCGGAACTTACTGTGTAACGATTACAGATTTGCGTTACGAAAATTGCACATCCGTAAAATGCTTTTCGATAGAGGATAACACTAGCATTGATAATGGTGAGATTACAGAGTGCTCAATCGATATCCAAAATTTTATCGCTACTATAACACATTATTGTACCGAGAATCTGGGTTCCATACAGATTAATTATGAAGGTAGTGGAAATCTTTCTTACCAATGGAATAATGGTCGTACTGGTAACTATATCGGCAATCTCTATCGTGGAACGTATTGTGTGACAATCAGCGATCAAGAAAACGCTGCGTGCTTTTTGACCTTATGCTTTGAGGTGTTAAGAAGGCGCAACAGATGTACTCAAACCGTACTCTCTGGTAGTAAACTAGAGCCTTACGTTCAGGATAGTAGTTCTCCCGCAGAAGGTAGAGATAATTCGAATCTACCCATTATCATTAACGAGTATTCAAGCGGACAAGAACAAAATACAGAGTACGTAGAGTTGTTGGTATTAGGGAATCAGCAGGGATGCCAAACCATAGATTTACGAGGGTTTATTGTAGATGATAACAATGGTAACTTTTCGAAAGAAACCATTGGTTCTGGTATTGCTCCGGGACATTTAAGATTTCCAAATACCAAAGCGTGGAGCAGTATTCCTCCAGGATCACTCATTCTTATATACAATGAGAAAAACAAAAATAACTTAATTGGAGAGGATGATTGGAATGATGGAAATGAGGATGGAGTGTATATCATTCCAGCTAGTGGATTAGTAGGTAGTGCTACGAGTCCAACCTTCTCTAATTTAGATTCCTACAGATTAGATACTGAACAAGAAAAAGGAAAGTGGTCGCATTGCTGGATGTACAAGGAAGCTGATGCCATTCAAGTAAGGTATCATAATGGAGACTATTGCCATGGATTTGCTTACGGAAATCCTAGTAAAATACATGGAGGCCCAGACCACTTACTACTTGATGATCAAAGTGGTACAAGTAAAGTATATTCATTTATAGATGGTGACTTTAAGGAGAAAATTAATTATTCCATTGCAAATATCTCAAGAGTCGCTAATCAAACTCCTGGTGAGGGAAATGGTCCAAAAAATATTTTATTCATCCAGAAGCAGTGCATAAAGAGTAATACTCAAGATACCACACTTACTACTGCTATCACAGCCAAAGTTTCACCTAATCCATTCAGCGATCACCTATTGATTGAGACTAATTTACCTCGTAAACAAGATATAGAATTTCAATTATTGGACTTTTTAGGAAGAGAGATTTCTCTTGAAACAAAGACTTTAGAAAAGGGTACTAGCGTATCAAGAATGGATACTTCAGGTAGTCAGTTTCATCAGGGAATCTACTATCTGGTACTTTATTCAGGAGATCAAAAAGTATATCAACAAAAGTTGATATCTATCAAATAATTTTAAAAATAGAAAGAATAATATAAATGAAGATGAAAATAAAATTTTATCTCTTGAGCGTATTAATGATAATATGCTTAAACGGAGTTTTTGCCAATCATGATTCCAAAAAGGATCCTAAGGAGAAAGCTAAAAGTGAATCTAATGCGCTGACGGGGATCGAAGGATGGCTACAAGGACAGGTGCTTAATGGTAATACCCTAGTCAGCTATTTTATCATAAGTCAAGGAGAATTTTTAGAGTATATCAATACCAATCAAATCTTTAAAATAAGTATTGAATATTTTAGCGAAGATAAAAATGGTTCTGATGTACAACTTTTAAAGACTATTGTCCTCGAAGATTTTAGTGCTGGATTTAATGTGGAAACCTGGGCAGGGGAAGTTGAAAATGCTGATACCAGCTTTTACAATTATTTAGCGCAGGTAACACTCAATGACGATTTTTGTGGGCCAAAAACTGTTGTTGAATTTATTCAAGAAGAAATAGAGGAAGAAGAGGAAGTACTTCCTATTGAGTTACCCGAATATGAGTGTGGGGAGTCTTTCACTCCCGAAACAATTAGTAATCAAACGCCATTAGCTTCTGCATCTTCTGGAAGTATTTTTATCATTGGAGGTTTTCCTATCCTAGTCCAAACGGTGAGTGGAAGTAATGGTATCTTTTCTGGTACGGGAATAGTTCCGCTTCCATTTGACAAAAAAGTAGTCCAAGTTGAGTTCAACGGAATTAGTGTCAACGATCAGTATCAAGTGTATCAAGGTGTCGTTAACGCCGTTGCTGGCGATCCTGCCAACTATCCTAATTTTCAAGTGGAATACGATCCTTACAACATAGGAGGAGAAATTTGTCAACCACCACCGCCACCACCCGGATACAATTCTGAGGGAGTAAATGGGGTGACAGGATTAGATGACTGGGGCTTCGATCCAACGACGGGACTGAATAGTCAAACACAGACACCTTTTGATCAAAATGGCTTTGATATTAATGGAAATCATGCGGATACTGGAACACCTTATAATAATGAAGGGTGTAATCGTGAAGGTTTTACAGAGACCGGAGCACCTTGTGATCCTAGTGGAGGACCAAATCCTGAGGCTCAGGCTTTTGCTGATTCTATCGCTGCTACCTTAGGTGTAGATATTACTGATGTTTTGAGTGCGCTGTCTGCCCAGATACAAGATAGTTTGGTCAGCTTAAATTGTAATGGGATCCGAACGGAGATGGAAGGTCTATTGAATACTTTGGGCTATGCTCGTTCCTTCATCTTTGGGGTAAATGATATTTACTTTAATAAGAACATGCACTTAGCGTTTCAGCAAAAGCCCAAGCCTTTAGTCTTAAATATTCAACGAGATGATAATGCCGAAGCACTCGAAAATAAACATATCGACTTATACGAATGCGATAGACAGGAATACGCTTTAGATACTTTTTTGATTATACTAGGAACTATGTCAACTGATCCAGATTTGCTGGATGTCATTTTAGACAAAATTAATAATTGGACAAATTACGAGTATGGTTTATACGCGGATGACCCTGTTGAATTTAATAATTGGTTGATCATAACAATAGGAGATATTATGAAAGCGGAAAGTGGACTTGATGATTCTTACACTTATCAAGATGCAGAGGGGAAAAATTTCGAACATCAGAAATCCGATCAATTTCAATTCAATAGTCCATCTACTAATCAATGGTACAACTCTATTGCATCCAACGATGGTAGTCATTTCTTTAATGAGGCATTCACCCTCGAAGATGCTAGTTTTTTCTTTCGGCAAGGTGATCAAAAGATCAATAACGTTGATCGGGTATTTTATCTAGAGGCACTAGCTCGTCAAAGAAGATTTTTCATTAATAACGAGCCAGAAAACTTACTACCTATTACTGTTGAAAAAACCGTGGGCAATAAAACCTATTCCATTTATTTAGATAATATTTCGATTACTCCTACGGGGGCAGTACTAGATGCCTATGCGATCATTGATGATCCAGAGTCAGGGAGGCGATTATCATTCAAAGCGTTGAATGTTTCGTTTGGACCTACTGGGCTACAGGAAGAATCAAAACTTCACTTAGCCTCGGATATCGAAATTCGATTAAATAATACCGCAATGCTTATTCTAAAAGGTACAGAGGAGACCTATGTGAGTTGGGATTGTGAAGGATTCAGCGGAATGGGAATTGATGCCGACATTGAGTTTTGTAGAAATTATATCATTCCACTCGATCCTATTACCCTTGATCCCAAACCCGATCCCGAACGATTCAAGTTATCTATTGCGGTTCAAGACATTAGCAGTTGGTTAGAATTCTACATAGTGGTGGACGCTCCTCCTTTTGCTATTGCCGAGTACGAAGACGTCAAGTGGGAGCTTACCAATATGGTGCTAGACTTCAGTAGTAGCGAGACCCCAACCTTTAAGCCATTAGAAGGATATGCCTCTCCATTTTACGATGGTACCAATATGAGCCCTGCGTGGAAAGGATTCTACATGGAGCAACTATCAGCTACTTTACCAGATGATCTTTCGAACGGACAAGAACCCACCAGGGCAGATGCCGTTGATATTTTGATTGATGGAAGTGGATTTACCGGAGGAGTAGCGGTCGAAAATCTTATTACGATTGATGAGGGGAACTTAGGAGGATGGCCGTTTTCCATTAACGAATTTGAAATTAGAGTGATTAAAAATCAGTTCGCTGGTGCTGGTTTTGCTGGTGAAGTTAATGTACCCATTTTTAAAGAAAATATGGAATATCAGGCGGTCATGTATCCAGGTAGCGAATATAGTTTTACCGTTTCTCCTCTGGAGGATGCTAAAGTGGATATGTTTTTGGCGAATGCTGAAATCTACAGCGATAGCCAAATCAAAATCGGAAAAGTGGGTGGAGAATTTTTAGCGGTTGCCACACTCAATGGAAAAATGCACGTGAGTACGAGCAACGATCCTGATGGAACGATTAATATTAATTTACCTAGCCTATGCTTTCAAGGATTCGAGGTATCTAATAAGTCGCCTTATTTCAGCCCCGGTAATTGGGGATTGACAGATACCGGCAATGCAGGAGTATCGGTTGACTTCAATGGTTTTGGAGTAAGGGTGGATAACCTGCAGCCTTACAATCCGGGAGAAGGTAAGGCAGGACTAGGATTGAATTTGGATATTAACTTGGTGGATGCTTTGGGAATCAATGCTGGTGGACAATTAGGAATTGAGGGAGAGTTGGTCGAAGAGAATGGCCGTCAAAGATGGAAATTTGACCGAGTAGATATTGGTTCTTTGTATGTAGATGCTAGCTTCCAAGGGGCAGCCATCAAAGGCCTAGTAGAATGGTATGGAAGTGAAACCCAGCCAGACCCTGAATGGGGAAAAGGATTTAGAGGTTTGCTCTCCGCAAAATTTAAGGGCTTCGACGTAGCTCTGGACGCAGCTGCTCAATTTGGAAGAAAGGACGATTATAAATATTTCTTTGTGGATGCCTTGGCAGATTTAGGTGCTGGGATTGGAGCTGGAGCAATTCAATTAAAGGGATTTGGTGGGGGTGTATCTTGGAATATGGATGCTGACCACGATCAAGTATCTCTAATGAATCAAAATTCAAATAACAATCTTCCTCCTATCGGTACCTCTTTTTCGGGTGCTTCCTATACCCCCGCTGCCGATGGTGGATTAGGACTCAAAGCATCAGTAATTATTGCTACTATGAAAGATGAGGTATTCAATGGGACAGTCAGCCTCATTATGGACTTCAATGGAAATAACGGACTCGAAGAAATGACCTTGCAAGGTAGTGGGCAATTTTTAACACCTGTTAATCTTGGCATTGCACCTAACTTTACTGCTGGAGCTACCTCACCACCATCCTCAGTAGATGCTTCTCTGAGTGCATTTATCAATTTGACGTTTAATTTTGAAGAACCATCTTTTCACGGAGATCTCAATGTTTTCTTGAATGCAGGACTGATCAGGGGCGTCGGAGATGGTGGAAAATTGGTGGACGCCGAGCTACACTTTGATGCCAACCAATGGTACATTTATATAGGTCGTCCCGAAGAAGGTAAAAGATGTGGGATGATCGTACAACTGCCCGGCATAGGTCAAGTCCAAGCTACCGCTTATTTTGACGTAGGGACTAACGTACCTCCAATGGGGGATCTGCCAGACAAAGTAAAAGAGATTGCGTATCTCGTCAATGATAATCAATCATTGCGTAACTCTGGAGCTGGATTCGTGATGGGAGCCTCTATTGGATTTAAAATGTCTGCTAAAATTGCAGGAATTATTTCGAGTACTCTGGAAGCCGAAGCGGGATATGACCTCATGTTGAGAAAATACGAAGGATTAACTTGTCAAGGCAGTAATGAGCCAGTAGGTATTGATGGGTGGTACGCATCTGGACAAATGTGGGCATACGTACACGGCCAGTTGAAAGTCTTTGGTGTGAATATCGTAAGCGCAGGATTAGCCGCTGTACTACAAGCAAGGCTACCCAATCCATTCTTTGCCCAAGCTACTGTAGGAGTTAAAATTAAAGTTTTATTCGGTACGGTCAAGAAGAGCTTGAAAGTAAAACTCGGAGATGATTGTATTCTGGTGTCTAATAATCCACAGGATGAATTAGGACTAGAAGTAATTACTTTCCTAGAGCCTATCGAGGGAGTGACTGATGTAGAACCCAATGCTTCTATTAAGGCAACCTTTGCACTTGAACTAGACAATCCCTACCAGATAACTGACCTACAAGGAGTAGAACAAGAGTATAAAGTAGAATTATTATCTACTAGCTTGACGAACAGTAATGGATTCAGTATTGCCCATACCGTAGAATACCTTAATGATAAAACCTCCATACAGTTAATTCCATTAGAAATGTTGCCCAGCAATGATAGCATTCATTTTGAGGTAACCGTCAAGGTGTTCAAAAATGGAGCTTTCCTCACCAATGAAACCAAGGAGACCTACTTCTTTACTGGGGATGCCTTAGACTATATTCCAGAATCAAACATAGTATCATCCTATCCTGCCGCTGGAATGACCAATTTCTACAAAAGAGAATACAATGCGCACGAAGGTTTTATAAATCTTAATATTGGACAGCCTGACTTATTACTACCCAGTAATTTTCCTGCCGGTAAAGAACAGAAAGTAAGGATAACTGCCTCTAATGGATTCACCTTTAAGTATGCTTACGACTACGACGTACTCGAAAAGAGGATCACCTTCGCACTTCCTCCGTCATTGTTGAATAACGGAGAGATATACAAACTAGAGATTATTAGAATAGATGCCAATACAGGTGGCGGAGCAGCATCTGCAACTCCAACGAGTACCTTAGGACTCGCCCTAAAAGGCAACGAAGGTTATACACCCAACGGACCTAGTACGGGCGAAGAAAGTACGACGAGTACTGGTATCGAAACTGAAGAAGAAATCCTATGGAGTACATTCTTTAGAGTAAGTGATTATGATTCATTTAGTGATAAAATGGACGCCATCATGAGTCAACCTACCCAGGTAGAATACGAAAATAGATTATATGTCAATACCAATGATTATGAAGCGTTGGACTATCTTGAATACAAAGGGGACTCAAAGTATGATCCCTTGGTGAAATTTACCGCAGAGGTTAATGTACCGTGGATTAATAATACTATCAATCCAATCTTTGAAGTTTTTGAGCCTGTTGTTTGTAATCTTGGATACGAACTTGATCCTGAAAACCTCAAAAACTCAGTTGGCGTAGCTGGATCTAATGGAAATCTAAAAGTGACTGCTGATAACTTTTCGAGTGGTCAAGTGAATCTTGGTACTACACAACGGTTAACTCATAACTTAGGGGCATCTGCATTAGATATATTCGTCAAAATGAAATTTGCTTACATAGAATGTTTAGGAACTGATCTCAATCAATTTTTATACTGTGAAAGTATTCATCAAAACGGTGGCAGCGGTAATCCAAATAGTGGTGGCAATCCTAATGGTGCTCCTTGCTATTATTTTACTGAAATTATTAATGCTATGCACACCAAGCCGAATACCATACCATTAGCCAACGGTACTTACCCCGTCAATGCAGTATATCGCCTCCCCAACGGACAGATAACAACGAGTAAAATCATCAATTTTATAAAGTAATTAATTTATTAAGATCAATAAGATGAGAAAAACGATAATGACTATTGTTCTTTGTTGTATTGGGAAAATCATTTTTTCCCAATACACTCCTGAACAAAAACTAATCTTCATGGCCCAGCCAGATGGGCAAAAAATCGCTTTGCGATGGAGTGTACTAGACATTGCAGCTTGGAAAGAAGGTAACGCCGTAGGCTACACCCTAGAGCGCTACACTACCCACGTAAACGGTGCACAACTTAATTATACGGACATCCAAAGTTCAAAGTTAATTCTAGGAAGTAACTTAAAGCCACTCACCAAACAACAATGGAATAGTCAATTCACTAACAATGACTTTGCAAAAGTAGCCAAAAGGGTGATATACAAAGAAGATGCGAGTACTATATTAAGTGGCGACCCCACTCTAGCAGATGCCCTCAACCAGCAAGAATCGGAAGAAGCTAGGCTGCTCTTTGGATTATTTGTAGCGGAGCAAGACTTCGATGTTGCCAAGGGTATGGCTTTGGGATTTGAGGATACGAACATCCAAAGCGGCTGTATCTACTATTACACCCTGAAGTTAAATTCTACGAATCCTGATTTTAGCGATATCCAATCCATTATTCAAGTGAACTCGGATGATACTCCTGATCTTCCTACCATATCAGAAGTATCAGGCGAACCCATGAATAAGGCTATCTTAATCCAATGGAACATCGAGGCGGTAAGAGCACAGTACAGTTCCTTCGACGTAGAGCGATCTACGGATGGCATCAACTTCACGAAAGCCAATGACCTTCCTTTTATTTTTGGAGCGGAAGGAGAAGAAGATCCCACCTACGCGGTATATCAAGATGAAATACCCGATAATACTACCATTTATCATTATCGAGTACGCGGTCGCTCGCCTTTTGGTACGCAAGGACCGCCTTCGGAAGTGGTGAGCCTTTCGGGTAGGCCCGACCGAATCAATATATTCGTACAGATCAATGAACACGAGAGCGAGGAGACATTTACCACCCTCAACTGGAATAATTTTGACCAAGCTATGGAAACTAACATTAAGGGATTCAATGTCTTCCGCTCTAATTTTTCTAATCATTCTTTTGAGCAAATCAATTCGGGGATGATAGCGCCCTCCTCCAGATCTTTCACCGATACCGATCCGTTGAAGATGGGGTACTACAAGCTGGAAGCAGTAGATAAAAATGACTATACCTACCAGTCGCCAGCCTACCTTGTCCAACAACCAGATAGTATCCCCCCCGCAATACCTACGGGCCTAGTAGGAAAATTTATCACCAAAAAAAGAGTACAACTCAACTGGGATGCCAATACCGAAGAAGACCTCCAAGGCTACCGCTTATTTGTATCCAATGGCCTAGCATCCAATTATACCCAGATCACCAAGGCTGCCGTAATTGGCGAACAATTCATCTACGACGTGGATCCCACTTTTATGGTTG
>JBCCJE010000136.1:0-9487 GCA_039027925.1 Bacteroidota bacterium | reverse complement strand
TGAAAATGTAAAAGTATTACTAAAAAGTCCAACTAAAGAAAAGTTGGAAGCAGCAGTTGCGCAATACGCAAAGGACTATTTTTATCTTAAAAATGAATTGCCCCTGCTAATTCGTAAGCCCGATATTTTGAAAGCAGACCAAATTGATTTTTCTGATAAAAATAAAGATGCACAGATTGCGCTCAAAGACATGATTGCATTTTTGAATAGCCATCTGTTCGAGATCAAGGATAAGGCACTAAAAACTGCTCCGAAGCAACGATGATTGGAAGATTTCATTTTGCGAAAAGCTGATTTTGCCTATCTTTAATGATCTATTCCTAAGTGTTTTAATTCTAAAAATAAATAAAGCGAAATGAAAAAAATAACTTACTGGGCCAACGAAAATAGAAAACTATCCATCCTCATCTTAATTATTTTGCATTTTATTACTTTTTGGATTTACTATTTTTTGGGTGCGTACTTGTACCTTGAAAATGTAATGTTACATCCTGTATGGAATCTTGTGAGTGTATTGTTATTTTTTGTTGCACTTCTTTTTTATCCTATTAAAAATGTCCGCCGTGGAGTGTTTAAAGATAGCTTCTTCCGAAGAAAGGTATGGCAATCTGTGGCTATCCTAAGTATTGCAATGATGGTGACGGTCTTTGGAAATCATAGGGCAAAAATTCATTTGGGGTATGAGGTTCCTTTCGCACAACCAACTGCACTCGATATTGATAAGCGGTCATCAGCAGAAAAGGAGCTTAGTAAAAAAGAAAAACGCAGCTTGAAAAGGCAACTGCGAAAAAAAATTAGGAAAGGAATATGGAAACTGCGAAAGTACAAAAAGGCAATTTCTAAAGGTCAGAGAACAGCACTAGAGATTTTGACAATACTGATTGCTTTTGGGCTACTCATCTTGATTCTAGTACTTTCCTGCCACATAGCCTGTGCAGGATCAGAAGGATTTGCTCTAATGTTTTTGATTGGAGGATGGATATTAACCATCTTTGGAACGGTGGTGATCTTTAGAATTTTAAAACGAAAAACGATCAAAGAACCATAAACTACAAGAATGAAGATGAATTAATAAAACCAACTCATATCTCGATTCTTCTTCTCTTTTTCGGCCTTAAGCATTCTGTAAATCGTTGATCTTCCGATGTCTAGTTGGTTAGCTACCATCGTAATATCATTATCAAATTTTTTGAGATGATGATGGATAATTTGTGATTTGAATCCTTCAAAAGTTAGGTCTTGTTCGAGGAAATGACTAGCAGTAGATGAGCTCTTACTCTGGGGATCCATGCTTTTTTCGATAGTAGATTTTAGTTCTAGCTGAGTTTCTAGTTGGAGGATTCGATTTTGGAGATGAATAGTTAGCAAGATTTGTTTAAGCAGAAGTTCGATTGTAGGCAACACTAAGTCATTGGAGTTGATGCAGTAAAAAATATTAGGTTTATCCAAATAGTTATATTCCGTAAAATTATTGTTTTCCTTAATGCAAATGATTGGAATATTGACATTAAAAGTCATCATCTTATCTATAAATGCCGCTCCTTCGCTTGAGTCATTTTCCCAATCAAAAAATATAACTTCGGGCTGCTGATACATTTTTTGAAAACACGAACGCCAGTCGTCAAATACAAATAAAGCTGAACTGGAAAAAGAGTGAGAAGACAATTTTTGGAAAATCTCAGAACGCTCGGACACTAAAAAAATCCTGCTGAATGCAAAATCATTAACCATTAACAAAAACTATATTTTTTAGTGATCCCCTCAATGTGATTGCTAAGGATTTGTTCAAGCTATACGATGTGTAATTTTTGGATGGAAAAGGGTAGGAGTTTTTGGGAACAAATCTAAAATGAAAAATTACTGAGAAACAGATCCTCACAATATTGCTTGGAATCTGTTTCTGCAGATAATTTTCGGAACGAAAACTCTCATGGGGGGAATATGAAAGTCACGTATTAAAATAATGACTAATATCATGCCAAGTTCTCAATTTGAAATACAAAGTTCTCATTATGGGAACAAAAAAAAAGCCTGATAACAATTTAATGCTATCAGGCGAAAAGGGTAAACTCTTACTTAGCCAGCCATTGCTGGACTTACAAAAAGCTTACCTCCCCTTAATCTACGTTTTAAAATGACCGAGGTCATCTTATTTTTTTAAAAAAGGTTTCATAGTGTCAAACATTTCAGATACGGTGGTCAGGAGGCATGACATAAGCAAAGGTATCTTCCTCTGAGGAATATATGCTTAATTAGTGTTTCAAGTTTGGATTCGGTATCGAGTCGTAATAAGTTCTGATGTTAATAATCGAGTACAGAAAAAATTGTACACCAAAAACGTGTGGTTAGTTACTTCTTCGGAACTTTCGACCTTCACTCAAAAAAAGAACCTAAGCAATGTCAAAACTGATTTTGGGAAAAACAAAGCGAATTACAGTCTTTACTCACACTTTGCGTATCTATAATCTATGACAAAAAAAAGGTGAACCTCATTTTTCCTATTTTTTTATTTTTTTTGGAAAAGTGAAGAGTGAGGTAGTTATTTTATTCACAAATTGCTGATTATCAATTATTTACAAAGGAGATGTTTTTTTGATTTTTTTATCTAATTTGTTCATTTTATTAATTTTCCATTCCTAAGCTAAAATAAGTTGTAATTTGCGGGATCAAAGCGAAGCCTTTTTTTTACAATTTCACTCATTTCCTTATCTTCATCCACTAATCAAAAACTTTGTAGATAAAAACATGACAGACGAAGCTTTTAAGCACTTAGTAGAAGAATTACAGGCAGGCAACGAGAAAGTACTAGATCAACTATTTATAGCAAATTACGAGTATTGTGTCGGAAGACTTACTAAAGAATTTCACAGCAGAAGTGGTAGTCATTATTGCTCTAACGACGATGCTCGGGATACCGTAATGGATGGTTTTTTAAAATTGAGAAACGAATTACTCAAAGGAAAAGTAGAGAATAATAATCTCCGTGGCTACTTATTAATCATCTGTAGAAATCTGTGGTTGAAGAAGGTTCAAAAACAGCGATCCAAATTATCCTTGGATATAGAAAAAGTGGAATACTACCTCGGGCAAAAAGAAGATTTATACAAGGAAGATTTTAATCCGCTGCTCAAAAAAGAACTAGCCGAAGAACTCACCGAAACCGAAAAACTACAAGCAGATACCTTCCAAGCGGCATGGCAAAAGCTCGGAGAAAAATGTAAACAACTGCTCCACGCCTTCTACATCGAAAAAATAAAACTGAAGGATTTGCAGGAACGATTCAATTACAGTTCTTATGATACCATCAAGAGTATGCGTAGAAAATGCTATAATGGTCTATTGAAGTGGAAGGATAAATTGATGCCATGACCTCATCACGAAGACTTGACGAAATATGTACCTACTTTAATGACTTCAAAAATGTAAAACAGATTTACTCTAGAGTTTATTAAATGCCTCTCTTACCTTCCTAGAACTTCAGCTAATGCTCTAAACATACAAAAATTTCAAAATAAGACCTTTAAATATCTGATAATCAGTAGTTTACGATTGTGTAAAGTTTGCCAACGAAACATAATCTTCAACCTTTTTCTTGGCTCAAAACATAATCTTTATTCTTAAAAACATTTCCTGCAGTTAGAAGGGAATACTCACCTGCATATTTGTACCAACAAATTCTTATTGACAACATCCGAATAATCTAATTTTTCGTCAGGCTTATTTGGCATATACAAAATTAGTTAACACTAAGAAGGTGAAATTATAGGCTGATGGAATAAAATGTTGGTAGGGTAAATTCTATCTCAATCGTTTAGTAAACCTCCCACCTTTTTTAACAATTAAAACTACTGTTATGCTTTTGAATCACAGAAGACTATTTTTTTTATTGCTCGTGTTATTTTTTGCATTATCGATTAGCCATGTTCATGCACAAACTTTTTCAGCAACGGGATATTCCAACTTAGAAGACATTCCTGCCAATGATTGGGGAGGGTCAGAAATTACTTTTGACAAAGTTCCTGGAGCTAGATTAGTTATTGACGGAATGGGTCATGCCTTGTGGCAACCTTCTGATGTCAGAGTAAATTTTGGTTATCTAGAAACTTATGATCCCGATCGATCCAATGGAGATGTACTCATATCTTGGGAGACTATTGGAGATGAAATTGAAAAAATCTACAATAGAGTCTGGGTGGAGAGTCAAAATGCTGCCCGTATCAAAGTGGTGTTTATTGGGGGATTGATTTATTTGGAAAACAACGATACCTACGGTAGAAGAATTGCGCATTCTTCCTACTGGAGTGGTAGTCCGTGGGGCCCTCAATATTTAGATGCTCATCCTGACCCAGAGGCTACTGGTTGGGGATATGGTGACTGGGCAGAAGAAGTTTACTATATCTACCCTGACGGGACGCATACTCGATATGCCAAAGTATATAGTGCCTTTGCTCATGTTGGACAAGCATTTGATACGAGTCGATTACCTTCGGAAGGAGATTATCAATTTGAATTTATAGAAGCAGCTTTCCAAATTCCAGAAGGTAATCTGCCGAACACTACGGTAAATCCAGATACTTCAGTTTTGTTAGCTGATATGGCGGGGAACAGCGCATACATTGGTTATGAACCAGAAAATCCTGGTTTAGTAGATGTACTTAATGGTTTTGCTCCGCTTCGATATGGAAACATGATGGCCGTCAATATGGTGGATTCTCCACATAGTCCTTTTCTTATTGGTTTACCAGATAGCACAGAGTTGCGGCCGTATGAATGTTTTACTAATGATCAGGATTGTTCTACTTTTTATATGTGGGGCGCACCTTGTACTTATGGGTGTGTTTCTCCTCTAGGACATTTAATCAATTGGGACCAATTCGAAAAACAACAGGCAAATCAGGCAACCAACACTCCAGGGTTTATTTCCAATGTATTCTTACAAGGTTGGATTCCAGATACTACTTCAGGTACAGCATTTTCTCAATTAGGAAAATCTTGGATTACTCCTGCTGATATGAACATTACAAGTAATGGATTTACAGGTGGTACTTACGAAGTAAGAGAAAGAGCATATCAAGTAACTAAAGAGGTAACAGGAACTGATTTTACTTGTACGCTTCAAGGCACAAGTGCTACCCCAATAAGAAATCCAGCTATAGTTATTCAAGATTGGGGAAGTAATACTGCTCATGTAACGGTGGATGAAGTTACGCCTTCAGATGTGCGAGTAGGCCATGAAGGGAATGATTTGGTCGTTTGGATAGAATACGAAGCGGAGACAAATATTGACATTGCTATTTTAAGTGTGCCTGATACTGCAACTTTTACGCTATCAACTTCCATTAATGGAACAGGTACAGGCAATATTTCACTAAACCCTACTGGAGGGACTTATACTAATGGTACTACTGTTACGCTTACTGCTAATCCTAATGGTGGAAGTAATTTTAACAACTGGTCAGGTGACATCGGTAACAACACAACAACAACAAACCCTATTACCATAACCATGGATGGTAATAAAAATATTAGTGCCAATTTTAACTCTTGTAGTTCGGGAACTTGGACTCAAGTCAATGATGATGATGTAAACGCTACCTATTCAGGTACTTGGAATTCTGTTACGGCGATGAATGGATATCAAAATGATGCCCACTTTACGGAGTCCAATGGAGCTAGTGTTACTTATTCCTTTACGGGTACGCAGGTAAGACTCTATATGTGGGCAGAAGAGATTGCTCAGGTAGTCAATGTCTCTATTGATGGAGGCTCAGATACTTTAATAAGTATTCCTCAAAACCCAGGGAATAATGTAGGTACAAGTATTCAAGTTTTTCAAAGTCCAGTATTGAGTAATGGAAATCATACACTTACCGTCACTTATGTATCTGGTGAAGTCCATATTGATGCCTTTGAATATTTTGACGAGTGTCCAACTGTTTCTCAGATTCCGTTAACAACTTGTGTCAATGGGCAAGGGAACATTTCAGTCAATCCAAGTGAAGGAATATATAATGAAGGAACGGTAGTTAACCTTACTGCTATACCTGCCTCAGGATGGCAATTTGATAATTGGAGTGGAGGTGCATCTGGAACAACTAATCCATTATCATTTACCATAAACAAGAAAAGAGTAGCGTGTGTAGGAAATAGTATTACAGAAGGTGCATTACTAAATAATCCACCACAAGAATCTTATCCTGGACAACTGCAAGACTTATTAGGAGCTGCGTACGAAGTGCTTAATTTTGGATATAGTGGAGCGACGGTTTCTAATAATGGTGGACTTCCTTACATGTCTCAACAAACTTATACAGATGCGCTAGCCTCACAACCCGATATTGTCACTATCATGCTAGGGACAAATGATACATTTGATTGGATGCTCATGGGACCTGATTTTGAAAGTACACTAACCAGCATGGTACAATCGTTTTTGGATTTGCCTACTAATCCACAAGTCATTTTATGTTATCCTCCTGCTATGCAAGGAACAAGTTTTGACGGACGCAATAGCATTTTGGTGAATAACATTATTCCTATTATTGATAATATAGCACAAAATTTAGGACTGCAAACACTTGATATTTATAATCCAACCGTCAACCAACCTGCTTGGTTTCCTGATGGTGTACATCCCAATATTCAGGGTGCTGCGGCAATTGCCAATTTATTCAACACGGCAATCTCAAATACCTCTTGTGTTACTGCTAACTTTAGTGAGGTGACTACTAATCCTCCTCCGACACCTACTCTTGATGGAGTTTTTCCTGCCTACTATACAAGAACTAGTTTTAATGAACATACCGCTCAAATTTCAGGGGAGCACGCAGATGTGGTGGTCAAAATTGGCGATGTAGGTGATTTAGTTTTTTCCAGAGAATTTAGTTTTAGACCTAATTGGATTTATAATGGAAGCAGTCAATTAGTTGGACATCTGGCAACTATCAATGGCGATGGTCCTACGGAAGGAAACTTCGATGCTCGCTGCCGATATGCTTATGCTAGAATAGTGGAAAATACAGCTTCTCAAGTCGTTGTCCATTGGCGATATTTTCCCGACTTAAATAATTTAGACCCTACGGCAGTTGTCCACGAACTATATTATATCAATAGTGATGGCTCTGTCATCAGAGAATATAAATCAGGAACTGCAAACATTGACGAATGGCTGGATGAAAATAATAAAACAACGCAAACCTTTAATCTGACAGCTAGCGGAATTACTAACATTCAAACTACAAATGGTTCATTCTCAGCACCTACAGCAGTCAATGGAAATCCAACCTTAGGTGCAGTTGTAGGTTCACCCGTGGCTCATTGGACGTTTGATGAGGCACAAGGAAATTTTGCAGCTCCTAACGGAACGATAAGCGGACATAAGAGTTTATGGAAAAAAGGGGTGTCAGGAACTGCCCTAGGCTTTGATGGTTATTTTTCGCAAGTTGCCATTCCAGCTACTCAGTCTCCCGTTTTAAATGATAATTTTACACTTGACACCTGGGTGGTGATGGGGGCTTTCCCATTCGGAAATGCTCCTATTGTCCACCACTCTTCGAATCAAGGGCAAGAGGGTTACTATCTGGGTGTTAATGAAGCAGGACAAGCAATTTTTATTGTAAATGGAGTTCAAGCTACTACTTCCTCTTCGTTGCCACTTAATCAATGGGTACACTTGGTAGGGACTTATGGTGATGGAGATATGCAAATCTATGTGGATGGTGTTGCTAGTGCTAATGCTAATGCTGCGGGAATACCATCTGTTCCGAGTACTGATTTATTGATTGGATTGAATAACCAAGTAGCTAGCCCGACTGCCCCTGTTTTTGAACCACAAACTTATCCATCTATTTTTGGATTTGAAGGTTTGATTGATGAGGTAGTAATTTATAATTCTAAATTAAATCAAAATCAAGTCACTCAAAATTTCAATAGATTAACAGATAATACGATAAAAAATAATCCTGATATAGACCTAAGAATCTTACCAGGGCAGCCAGGAGTAGCCTCTAATTTTGGTGCTACCCAAAGCCGATTAGCTTACCACGACTTATGGGATAATATGTGGCGGGCAAGTGAATATGAGGACATTACTGTAAAGTTTGACGACTTACCGACTAGCTATGTCTATTGGCGTGGAACTACTCATGGTGTCAATATGGTCACAGAAAATAATTTATGGATGTCTGACCAAAGTGAAGAGATTTTCTGTGGAGATTTAGGATTCCCTGGTCCACCTTCTGGAAACCCAAGTCTATCGGAACACATGTCTGACAAGGAAGCGCGTTATTCTCATGTAAGACTTATTGAAAATACACCTGCTAGAGTAGTTGTGCATTGGCGATATGCCGTTGCGGATGTATTTTATGACCAATGCGATGAAAGAAACTTTGTAGATGAATATCACACCATTTACCCTGATGGGACATTGTATCGAAATCTTAGATTTTGGGGAAATGGCTCGGATATTGTCCGTTCGGATATCCAACCACTTACTTCTCCTGGATTATTACCAGCAGATATTGTCAATTCGCCAGCACTTTCCATAGCTAATGTAGATGGCTCATCATCAGACTTGATTTGGAATAATGGTGTTCCGAGTGGAGAAGATGAAATCCTAATGGCAAACTTTAAATCTAATTGGAAAATTTACCAAGCATTACCTTCGGGCTTTTCTGCGGGACCCTGGGGTGCTGATAATCAATCTGCTCATTCTACCGCTCCTTATGCGGGACCTTGGAATCATTGGCCAGTCAGCAGAATAGTATCTGATGGAAGGCAAGCTTTTGATGGAGATGGAAGAGTCAATCATTTTGCCCTGTCGACAGGTGGCGGAGGAACAGTAGTGATGTATGGTTTCTCCAACCAAGGAAGTACGTCAACTCAAGACCCTACCACAGTAATACCAACGGTACAAGCATGGCGCAATAGTCCTCCAATAAGTACTATCAATGGAGGAACTAGTCAAGGTTATAATGTTGACCAAAGAGAATATAATTTAACATTGCTTGTAGGAAGTACTAGTTTGGACTTCACATTGAATGCATCAAGTACTAATCCAATGAGTAACCCCTGTTTTGTTATCAAAAATTGGGATAGTGCTGGAACTGCCAACCTACAAATCAATGGAATGACTACCACAGATTTTCGACAGGGAATCATTTATGATACAGATGGTACTAGAACTTTAATTATCTATGTTCCTACACAATCTACGAGTTCAACAACCTTCACAATTACTACCAATATTATTTCTTATCAATCTCTAACCTTATGTAGTGGAGATGCTTTTGGTGGAACTCCGATTTATAATGATACTACTATTACGCAAATATTCTCACTTCCAAGTTTAGGTTATGATAGTACCGTAGTTACATCTATTGTAGTAACGCCGATTGTGAATACCCAAATTGATGCTACGATTTGTAATGGAGAGGCTTACACCTTTGGAAGTAGTACTTTTACTTCAAGCGGGACATATCAAAACACT
>JBCCJE010000135.1:0-9505 GCA_039027925.1 Bacteroidota bacterium | reverse complement strand
AATGATTCCACCGTTATTATAAAACTTTCCGCCGCCGTTTATATAAATTCCAATACCATCTAAATTATCTATTTTTATACGACCACCTGCTCCTGCGCTAAATGCATTATTATAAAAAATCCCTTCATTATAAATCCCATTTTCTATTTCACCTGTTCCATCTCCATCAATATCAATTGTCCCATTATTGGTTACCGTTCCGTAATTTTCAATGGAAGCGAATGTAACATAAGAGATAAAAGTTAATGTACTTCCAAATTCAATTTCTAATTCTGCATTTTCTTCTACAATGATTGCCTTTAGATTTATATTGGAGGAAATAATTGGGTCATAAGTCGAATTATTAATCCATACCGTTGCTCCCGATGCAGGTACAGAACTAGGACTCCAATTAGCTGTGTTATTCCAATCAGAGTTACTTGAACCAGTCCAAGTCCATTGAGCATGGTTTAAATTTGAAATAAATAAACTGATAAAGATAAAAATGAAGGAATGCTTTTTCATAATATTTGCCTTGAGATTGTCAATGATTAAGTGATTATAAAATCAATTTCAAAACAAATATGAATAGAATGTTATCATCAAAACTTTTCTATTGTTTTAGATTGATAAGACATTGTTTGATGCGCAAAAAAAATCTAAAATATTGTTTTAATTTAAAACAATAAAAATCGTAAAATACTGATTATCAGAAACTTACATGTCCAAATTAAGCAGTACTACATTTTCCCTTGTTGGCTCAGCTAATCGCTAAGTAGTCATTCAAGTTAATAGTGACGGGTTGAATTTGGATAAATTTTGGAACTAGACAAGGCAAAAAACACAGTCGATGCCTTAGCATCGGCGAGTATTGTTAACGAAGTGTAGTTTCAAAAGTCGCCAAATTACCCGACAGTATTATCTGGAAAGACTACTAAGTCAAATATAAAACTTACCACACCAAACAGAGCATAACCAACTTTGTGCAATTCAACCGCTCATTCCGACAATTCATCTCTTTCTCCTTTCACTTAGCGGCATTCCTTTTTAATATTGCTTTAAGAAATTTAACCTAAAAGTAAACATTGTTTATTTTTTGATGTTCTTTAAAAAAATTTGATTGTCATGGCACAAACTGCAAAGAGAAGGTTAGTGATAGCGCAAAAGGAGAATAGCATCTTGGACGCTGCAGGGGAGCTATTTGTTGCCAATGGTTATGAGTCCACTACGCTGAGAAAAATAGCGGCAAAAGTGGAAATCAACCCCGCAACGATTTATAATTACTACAAAAGTAAGGAGGAAATTTTCTTTGCGCTGCAAAAAAGAGCTTTCTCAAAATTCTACGAGGAGTTTGCGGATGTTCGCAAAAGTGATGCAAGGGGTATCGTGAAATTGAGGAAAATGGGCAGAAAATACGTCAATTTTGCCCTAAAAAATCAAAATATCTACGAACTCATGTTCATTATGAAAAATCCTATGCGGGCGGCGGAAGAGCATGATCCTACCTGGGAAATCGGAGGAAAGAACTATGAACTCCTAAAAGAAACCCTTCAAGAGTGCATCGAGGAAGATTCCGTAAAGTTCAGGGACGTAGAGTCAGGAGCATTTATGATTTGGTCCATGATTCACGGGTTGGTTTCCTTAGTGATTATGGAAAGGTGTCAAATGATGCTAGAGGAAAATTTAGAATACGTAACAAGAGAAGCACATTTGATTTTTGAAAGATTGATCGAAAAATAAACGCTGTTTGCTGAAAGGAATATGAATTATGAATTGTCCATACCTAAAATAGCTTAAAACTCATATGATGATAAAATCACATTTCAAATTCGTAGTGATTGGATTTTTGTTGCTTGCCGCTTACGCAACCGTGGGTCAAAGTGCCATCCTAGATAAATACGTCAAGGAGGCATTGGATAATAACCTGACCGTTCAATCCGAATTTCTGAGAAAAGAAAAGCAAGACTCCCGCATCGAGCAAGCCAAAAAACTATGGCGACCATCCGTTGATTTTGCGGGGAGCTATCTTTTTGCGGAAGGTGGGCGTAAGCTTAATTTTCCCGTAGGCGATTTGTTTAATCCAGTTTACAGCACGCTGAATCAACTGACCCAAACCAATCAATTTCCGACTGATTTGGAAAATTTGAACACGCAATTGACACCCAACAATTTTATTGACATGCAGTTCTCCATCGTTCAACCCATTGTCAACAGCGCAATCAAATACAATCAAATGATTCAAAACGAATTAATCAGGATCAATGATTTGGATATAGCGTTGAGTCAAAACGAAATCGCCGCACAGGTCAAAACGGGCTACTACAATTATTTAAAAACATTTGAGGGATTACGGATTTTGGAGGAGACGGAGATTTTGTTGGAGGATGTTTTAAATTTTAATAAAAAATTGGTGCAATACGATAAAGCAACACCAGATATTTTATCGGACGTAGAATTTCAAATTGCTAACCTAAGTAGTCAGCGTGCTATCCTTCAGGAGCAACAACAACTAGCGAAGGCTTTTTTTAATTTGCTTCGCAACCAGCCTTTAGATACTGCCATCGAGGTGGATGAAAATTTAGTTCAGGGAAATTTTACCAACAACCAATCTATCGCTGATCTCAAAACTAAGGCATTTGCCAACCGACTAGAGTTTAAAAAATTAGATGTTGCCACGGCGGTTAATGCTTTGAATCGAAAAAGAATCAGCAAGGAAGGCAATCCCACTTTGGGTGTTTCGGGAGGAGTTGGCTTACAAGTAGAGGAATTTAATTTTGACATCAGTGGACCGCTGTTTACGCTTGCCGTGGGAATGAATTGGAGTATTTTTGACGGGGGAGTCAGAAAGAAAAGAATGGAAGAAATCCAGATTGATCAAAGAATTTTGGAAAATGATCGAAGCCAACTACAGCAGAAAATCGAAATAGACATCACCCAGATATTTTACAAGTTGCAATCACTACAAATCCAAATGCAAGCAGAGCAAGTAGCAGTCAACAGTGCTCGAAAAAGTTATAACGCCATCAAAAAACGATACGAGAATGATAAGGCCATTTTGATCGAACTACTCCGAGCGCAAAATAGCTTGACAACCAGCGAGTTGTCCAAGTCATTGACAAAATACGATTATCTGATTCAGTTGGCAGAATTAGAAAAAACGGTAGGCGGAAATAATTAAGGAATTTCGAAAAAATAATCTTGATAAAATTAAAATCAGAAATTAAAATAAAATGAGAGCAATCATCATCCTAGCTTTATTGACCATTATTTCATCTTGTAAAATCAATTACAATAAACAGGAAGAGAAGGCAGCCGTCGAGCAGAAAAATTTTGTAAAATTCGAAGCGGTCGCTACCAAAACCGAACCCATCCCCATTAATGCCATCGGTCGCCTGGGTTCAGACAAGGAAGTCAAACTTTCATTTAAAATTGGCGGGATCATTTCATCTATCAAAAAAGACGAAGGGGACTACGTTCGCAAAGGTCAACTGCTGGCAACGATGCGTACCAACGAGATTGATGCCCAAGTGCTCAAAGCGGAACGTGCTGTCCAAAAGGCCAAAAGAGACTTGGAGCGCATCCAAAAAATGTTTGCTGACTCCGTAGCCACTTCCGAAAATGTAGATGACCTAACAACGCTTTTACAAGTCTCGGAAGCTGATCTCGAAGTAGCCAAGTTTAATCAGCAATTTGCAAAAATCATCAGTCCCGTAAGCGGTCGGGTGATTCGAAGATTAGCCGAACCCAATGAGTTGGTTTCACCGGGACAACCCATTTTGATGATCGCTTCATCTGCTGGAAATACCTACGTGATGAAAGTAAATCTTTCGGATAAAGACATCAATCGAGTACAGTACGGAAGTGCCGCTAAGGTATTCTTCGATGCTTTTCCGGGCGTGACGTTCAATGGAAAAGTCAATACCATCGCTGAGTCTGCTGATCCCCGAACGGGTACTTTCGAAGTAGAACTCGACATCAATGCCCAAAAGAAAAGATTGCGTAATGGCTACATCGGGCAAGTGGAAATTCAACCGCTCGTGAACGAACCTTACCTTGAAGTTCCCATCCAATCGGTAGTAGAGGGCGACGAAAAATTAGTTACCATCTTTGTCCCAACGCAAGCCGATACCATCGCCAAAGAAATCAAAGTACAACCATTTCATATTACTAACAATTCCATATTCATTCCTAAGTCTTCGGAGGAAATCATCGAAAAAGTGATCACCGTGGGTGCGCCGTACCTAGTGGATGGAGATAGAATATATCCTCAAATTTTCAATGAGTGAATGAATGAATCAATGATTGAATGAGTGAATTTCGAATGAATGAATAACCTTTAACGTGAGAAATGAAGCTGTACAGTTTAGATGTTCTTTAATCACTCATTCTATCATTCTATCATTGATTCATTCCATCATTCACTCATTGATTCAAAATTAACCAATGACTAGACTAGCCATCAGAAATGCACAATTCGTACTCATCATTATTTTGATTGCGGTAGTGCTGGGAATCCGATCTTTTCTGAGTATGCCTCGATCGGAAGATCCCCAAGTTCAGTTTCCTTTTTACAATATGATCATTGTGTATCCGGGAACAAGTCCCGAAGATATGGAAAACTTGATCGTTGATCCCATCGAAAAATCAATCAATGAGTTGGAAGGCATTACCGAAATTGAAGCTAACATTTCGGAAGGATTAGCACGTATCGGTATCAACAGCGAGTTCGAAGGAGATGCTGACGATTACAAAACAAAGTATAATGAAGTCCTTCGACAGATCAATCAGGTAAGACCACAACTGCCCGACGGCATTGTATTGTTTGATATTCGACAGATCAAGCCGCAGGATATGGTGAACTATTTGGTCTTTGCGTTGAGTTCCGATCAGACTGGCTACGGCGAGTTACAAGACCTCGCCGAAAATTTGGAAGATCAGTTAGAGTCGGTCAAAGGCCTGAATAAGATTCAGATAGAGGCCGTCCCCGAAGAAGAAATTCGAGTGTCCTTGGATTACCAAAGAATGGCCGCTCAAAACATCACGTTGGCACAAGTCATCGGCGTACTACAATCCAACAATGCGAATATTCCCGGAGGAAATGTAAAAGCAGGAGCGAAAAATTTTACCATCAAAAGTACGGGAGGTTTTGAAAATCTGGAAGAAATAAAAAATTCCATAGTTGCCGTCGGAGATAATCGGGTAGTCTTTTTAAAAGACATTGCGGAGGTAAAAATAGCCCACGAAGATTTGTTGTGGAAATCAGAATTCAATAAAATGAAATCGGTCTTGATTGGTTTAAAATTAAAAACGGGCGAAAATATCATAGACGTAGATCAGGAAGTACAACTCATCGCAGATAAATTTCGGGCATCACTCCCTACCAATGTCCATTTGAATACTTCTTTTGAACAGGCTTCGGCGGTAAAAAGTAGAATCAACGATTTCTTCGTGAATTTGCTCCAAGGAGTTGCGCTAGTCGGTATCGTAATTTTCTTAGCCTTAGGTTGGCGTTCGGCCATCATCATCATCACCTTGATTCCTCTGTGTATGATCTTGGCTTTAGGATTATTAAAAGGGGCAGGTTTTGGTTTACAACAAATTTCTATTGCCTCCCTAGTCTTGGCACTTGGACTACTCGTGGACAATGGAATCGTAGTCATTGAAAATATCAATCGGTTTATCAAAGAAGGATTCACCAGAAGTGAGGCCTCACTAAAAGGGGCATCAGAAGTAGGATTAGCGATTGTGAGTTCGACCGTAACTACGGTGTTATCTTTTTTTCCATTGAGCCAATTAGGAGAAGGGGCAGGGTTGTTTTTATTATCATTGCCCTACACTGTGATTTTTACTTTGATCATTTCATTGATCTTAGCTTTGACGTTTTCACCAATTATGTCCAATTGGATTTTACCAAAAAAATTAAGTAATGAGCCTTCCTTGGCAGATCGTGCTTTTAATTGGATGTCGGAAAAATTGTATGCTCCCGTTTTAAAATTTTCCCTGAATAAGGGTTGGCTGATTGTGCTACTAGCAATAGGAATCACCGTGTTCAGTATCAGCCTATTTCCCAAAATCGGAGTTAGTTTTTTCCCTACTGCCGATAAGCCCTTGCTCTTGATTGATATCACTGCGCCCAGAGGATCGAGTATGGACGAGACCGAAAAAGCAATAGATTTTGTAGTGGAAAAATTGGACTCGATGGACTACGTGAAAGACTACACGACAAACGTGGGGCACGGTAATCCACAAATTTACTACAACGCTATCCCAGCCTCTTACGTAAAATCTAGGGGAGAGATCTTAGTTAATTTTACGGAGTGGGATCCCGCACGATTTTACGGCGCGATAGCCGAACTACGTACTCATTTTAAAAAATACATAGGAGCAGAAATTACTACGGAAGAATTAAAAAATGGAGTCCCCGTGGGGGCACCCATCGAAATTGTAGTGGTTGGCGATGATCTTGCTCAGTTAAAAAAATTATCTCTTCAAGTGGAGGAAGTGTTAGCGAGTACCCCCGATGTCATCAACATCAATAATCCGATGCGAAGAGATGAGACTCAGCTAAAGATTAATTTGAATAAACCCAAGGCAGGTTTGTTGGCTGTCTCGGAGTTGGATTTTGATCGTACGGTCAGAGCTAGTTTGAACGGACTTGCGGTGGATAAAGTGACCTTGGATGACGATGAGGATTATAACCTAGTGGTGAGAATGCCATTCGACGAAAATCCAAGCATTGAGGATTTGAATAAGATTTACGTAGCCAACAGAATGGGCGGGCAAATTCCGCTCAACCACATCGCCAACGTAGAGTTTGAAGGCGGTGTCTCCCGCTTTGAACATTTAGATTTAAAAAGAAATACGACGGTTTTTGCGAGTGTAACTGATCTGGATAAAACACTTCCGATTACGGATTCCGTGATTGCTAAGTTGGATAAAATAGTGCTCCCCAAAGGATACGAGTTCAAGATTGGAGGCGAGTACAAAGAGCAGCAGAGTACGTTTGGAAGTTTGGGAATCATCTTAGCCTTAGCGCAAATTGCCATCTTTGCAGTTTTAGTGTTACAATTTAGATCGGTCCTGCAACCTTTGATCGTTTTTGCGGCAATCCCTTTAGCCATCTGCGGATCGTTTATCGCTTTGTATTTGACGGGATGGTCATTTTCGTTCTTTGCTTTCGTGGGGTTAATCAGTCTGATTGGAATCGTGGTGAACAATTCCATTATCCTCGTAGATTATATCAACAAGCTGATTGAGGATGAGGGGATGCCATTGGTAGAAGCTATTATGATCGGCAGCCAAAGGAGATTTAAGCCTATTGTTTTGACGACCATCACGACTATTCTCGGACTTGTTCCGTTGACGCTCCAGCGAACCAATCAATGGTCGCCTTTGACCTTAACAATTATCGGGGGTATGATTTCTAGTACAATTTTGACATTGTTAGTTGTCCCCGTTTTGTACAAATGGCTGACTAAGGATAGATCGAAGGTGGTATGATTTAGGAAAAGAAAATTTTTAGCGGATTTATAGGAGCGTGCTTGTCGGATTGATGAGTGCGCTTTTTTAGTTCAGTCAGGGGGTCGGACTATTTTTATTATAAAATTTGTCATAAAAACCATCCATAACAATACTGTGTGGAAGGGTCACGATGGATAGCAGAATAAAGATCAATAACACATTGGAAACGCCGAGTGCACCGTAGCTAGAAATGATAACAATTAGTATGGAACCAAAAATACTAAGTAAAGAAAATGGTAATAATAGATTGATAAATTTCACTACGGAAAAATTATTTCTCCGCATTTTCAAGAAGCTGTATTCTTCTGACATTACCGTTAGGGAATGTATTGTTGTAAAATAAATGGTAAAACCGATAATGATTGGTAAAGTGTAAAAACAAGTATGAATGAGAATAAGGGTAAGCATCTCGATAGTCATACGATCTACGGAAATCTTTTTGGAATAGCCCAACCACAGAATGCTCACTACTGCGGTAAGAGAGCTAATAGTCAGGAGGGTGGTAATTACATTTTTATCAAAAATTAAAACAATTTCTTTTAAATCCTCGGAGGATTGAAAGATCCCAATGACTTCCGCATAGTTGTAGGTGAGCAGCCCCGTAATAACGGATATACCCCAAGCGAGACTGATAAACCGAGACTCATTGGAGGTTATTTTTTCCAAATCAGAAAACTGGGATTGACCGAAGTGGAAGGCCGACATGACTAAAAAGAAAATTAAACTCAGGGAAGAAAAATAAATCCACGCTAGCAGATAGACCGCCATCATGCCGAAATAAAAAGTGTAAAACTCTAAGGTGGAGAAGTTTTCATTTTTTTCGCGGGAGATGACGTGATCAATGGCACCGTGAGGAATGCCGAGCAGCATGATTAAAAGAATAGACCAAAATAGTTGGGTCGAAAACGATAGACTACTAAATTCTAACCAAATTGATAATCCCGCAAACATCGAACAAAAAAGAAGGAAGCTTACTTTTCTCATGCTTAATTATAATTTGGAAAAGAGAGATACATCAACGTATCCCTCTTTTCGATTTCTTTGGAAATCTTTCGTTTCTTCGGAGCTAATCGGTTAGGCGTTAGCTGTCTTAGAACTTGTGATAGCAATGTTATACACTACTAAACCAAAACCAATTTTGTTGACAGCATCTGCAATGTTGTAGAATAAATCAACGTTGGAGGAATCCCATCCAAGTGCGACGTTCAACCAACCGCCTGGCATACACATGTAACCAATAGGATAGATAGCCCATCCCGCCAGTACGAACCATGCTAAGGCTTTTACACCTCTTTCCACGGCGGCATTACCACTAGCTGCAGCCAGCTGAGCAACTTCACCTGCCCAAGCTGTGTAAAGAATGTACACATAACCTAAAGTAGAGATAACTCCCCAAGTAACAGAGTGAGAAGTACTTCCACCTTCTGGGTTGAATGCTTCCCCAATGTAACCTGCTACCAACATCAATACCGAAGCGAAAATTAATTTCCACAACAGACCAGTCTTGGCACCAGCAGCCTTGGTAAGTAGATAAAATTCAACGCACATCAATGGTACTGTCAAAGTCCAGTCAATGTAACGTAGTGCAGTAGGATTCTCGCCAGTAGCACCATAATAATCTCTCATGTAGTAGTAGTGTACTGCGGCAATTCCAGTAATGAGTCCTGAGACAAGCAAAGATAGCTTCCATTTGCCATCTACTCTACCTCTTTCAAAAAAGAAAAAGACGGATGCTGCCATCATTGCCATATACCCTGTGAAAAAAGTAAACGCAACGGGATCATCCTTTGGAATTGTCATAACTTCTAATAATAACATAGTTGCTTTGTTTAAGTTAAGAAAATGTTAATGAATTGGTAGGATAACACAATGTATGAAAAATTGTTTGCGCACAAAATTGGGGTTTAGGCGAATTATATTGTGTTTTTAATATTGTTTAAAAAATATCATTAAAACTTTGTCATTATTACGACAAAGACAAAGATCACGTTTTACTGATATTTTT
>JBCCJE010000134.1:0-9554 GCA_039027925.1 Bacteroidota bacterium | reverse complement strand
GTTTTCACAAAATTTTCATAAAAAATATCATAACTTTTTTGCGAAAGACAAAACATTTGTTGGA
Organism: Bacteroidota bacterium; assembly: GCA_039027925.1. Classification (GTDB taxonomy): domain Bacteria; phylum Bacteroidota; class Bacteroidia; order Chitinophagales; family Saprospiraceae; genus CAJQQY01. The sequence continues at coordinate 9,490 of JBCCJE010000134.1, read as the reverse complement.
ACGACATTTTTTCTGAACGGTTTCAGTTATTTTTCCACTTCGAATATCCTCCACGCAGATCATATACCTCTTTAAAATCCAGAGCCTTCATTTTGTTTAGCGTCTTTGCACTTCGTCCTCCAGCATTGCAAAAAATAAATACTGGTTTTGACTTATCTAGTTTTGCAATCGCTTTATCAAAGTTTTGATCGTAGTAATTAATGTTGATTGCGCCATCTATGGTGCCTCTCCTGTATTCATCAGGTTTTCTTACATCCAAAATAATCTTATCGGTTTTTTCTTCTAATTTTTTAGCAAACTCCTCTTTTAAAATCGTTTGATAAATCCCTGTACCCTTAGACTCCTGCTGTCGGTTTTGACAGGAAATAAGTAAAGCTAACGATAGACTAGCCAAAAACAGAATTGTAATTTTTCTCATGGTTATTTTTTATGACCTCAGAACAGTTGTTAAAAAAATCCTCAGTCAACGAACTTGCCGACTGAGGACTTTATAATTTTTATTTAAAGATATGTCTGAAACTTGTAATCAAGTTTTTTACATTTTACCTCCCTTGTGCTCATCTTGCCACTTATCCAATTCTTCCCATTTTCCTTCGGCAGCCATGCCAGCTTGTAAAGGCCACGAGGTAGGATCGTGCATTTGGTAACGGCTACCCGCTGCCTCCAAAATTGATTTGATTGCCTCGGGAGCTGCCGCTGCAACGTCAGCGAAAGTGTTCAATCCACCTTCCTTTAGTAACTGTTCAATCTTAGGACCAACCCCTTCGATTTTTTTCAAATCATCTTCTGGCTTCGGAGAAGACGTGGTGTTAGTATCAGCAGCCTCTGGCTCATTTTCAGGAGCAGGCGGTACATCTGCAATTCTTTGTACAAGGTCTTCAGTAGGTGTTTCGGCGGGCGTTTCTTTTGGTTGCGCAGGTGTTGTTTCCTTCTTGGGAGTCGGAATACTCACTTTTTTGTCAGCTTTTGCCTCATCCGCCAGTTGTTGCTTTAGCGCATCAAATCCAGCCAACTCACCCAACGTAGCTCGCTCCACCTTAGACTGTGTTTTTTTGATATTCTTAGTTACCTCGGCGCGCGCTTTTCTTTTCTCCTGTCGGACTGATTCGTCTGCCTCTCTTCTAATGTCTTCCAGATAGCGCAAGTGAGAAACTAAAATTCGCTTATCATCTCGGTTGAACTCAATCACTTTTACTGTCAGCACTTCATCCACATTAGCCAGCTTACCATCTTCTTTTCTGATATGCTTAATCGGAGCAAATGCTTCCAGACCATACGGTAACTGTACAATAGACCCTCTATCATCTCTTCTGACTACGGTAGCTTCGTGGTAAGATCCTACTGGGAACACTTGCTCGAAAGTATCCCAAGGATTCTCCTCAATTTGTTTGTGCCCTAGAGACAATTTTCTACTGCCTTGGTCTATATCCAAAATCACTACGTCAATATCGTTTCCGATCTTAGTGAACTCGGAGGGATGTGAAAATCGCTTAGTCCAAGACAAATCAGAAATGTGAACCATACCCCCGATACCTTCACTCAGTTCAATAAATACTCCGTAAGGCGTCAGATTTTTCACTCGTCCAGTGTGTCGGCTACCAACTGGGTATTCCTCTTGGATTTTACTCCACGGATCATCCGTCAATTGTTTCACACTCAAGGACATCTTACGATCTTCTCGATCAATGGTCACTACTTTGGCATCATACTCTTGTCCCAACTTAAAGTAATCTCTAGCATTAACTGGCTGATTGCTCCAAGTCACCTCCGATACGTGAATCAAACCTTCTACGCCTGGTTGAATTTCTAAAAACGCACCGTAATCTTCGATGTTAACAATTCTACCCTTGACGGTAGAGCCTTCGGTAATCGAAGCATCTAGTACTTCCCACGGGTGAGGTTGTAGTTGTTTTAACCCAAGTGAAATACGTTTTTTGTTTTCATCAAAATCCAACACCACAACGTTGATTTTTTGATTTAAACTTAAAATCTCACTTGGATGAGAAATTCTACCCCACGAAATATCCGTGATGTAAAGCAGACCATCTACCCCCCCTAGATCCAAGAAGGCTCCAAAATCTGTAATATTTTTCACTAAACCTTCTAGTACTTGACCTTTTTCTAAGCTACTAATAATAGCTTCTCTTTGTTCTGCTAGGTCACTCTCGATCAATGCTTTGTGAGAGACTACCGCATTTTTGATTACCTCGTTGATTTTGACTACTTTAAATTCCATAGTCTTACCCACGTACGCATCGTAATCAATGATTGGTTTTATATCAATTTGAGATCCAGGAAGGAAGGTTTCTAATCCGCCTGCATCTACGATCAATCCACCTTTAGTTTTACTGATGACACTACCCTTGATGATTGTTCCATTTTTGTAAGAATCAACGATACTCTCCCAAGCTCTTAATAATTTCGCTTTGCGACGAGAAAGGATCAATTGCCCTCTTATGTCTTCTTGCTGTTCCACGTAAACTTCCACAGTATCACCTACTGCTAGTTCGGGCATATCACGAAACTCAGACAACGATAGCAAACCATCCGATTTGTAGTTAATATCCAAGACCACATCGCCACTATTGATAGAAGAAACTGTACCTTTTACAATTTCGTTTTCCAGTACCTTGGTTAAGGTCTGCTCGTATTCTTTCAGGTATTTTTCTTTTTCTTCGTCGGTATAAGGTGAGGCGAGTCCGTTTCCTAGTTCCCAGTCGAAGTCATCGTGTGGAGTGCTGAATTGATCTTCTTTTTTTTCTACCAACTCTTCTAGTGCGATAGCATCTATGCTGGTATCTTCTTCTTGTTCGTTGGCAGCAGGAGCGTTATTCTGTACTTCCTCTTCTGAGGTATTTTTTAGATTCTTGTCATCTGACATAATTGAATCTTACATTTGTAGTACCGATTGAAATAATTTTAAATAAAAAATAAATGGCTTGTGAATATGTTGAAAACCGTATTTATTTTTTCGGAATCTTCTCGAGGATTGTTTATAACTCCCTGAAAATCAATGGTACGAGGTTAAGAAATGATTTTAGCGGCGCAAAGGTAAGTATTTTTTAGGGAAAAATGATTTCTTTGAAACACCTCTTTTATTTTTTTTCAAAAAAAACTATTTTACGCAACTTCTAATTTCTCAAAGAAAAACTTAATAAAAAATGAACGAAAATCGTCCCTGGCTTACTAAGTACCCAAGTGGAATTCCTGCCAATATCAACCCCGACGAATACAGTAATTTAATTGAAATGTTTGAGGAAACTTTTGAAAAATATCGAAAGTTACCCGCCTTTCAATGTATGGGAAAAAGCATCACCTTCGATCAATTGGATAAATATTCCAAGCAGTTTGGAGCTTACCTTTTATCCAGAGGATTAGAAAAAGGAGACAAGGTTGCATTGATGATGCCTAACCTTTTGCAATATCCGATTGCACTATTTGGAGCATTACGTGCGGGTCTTGTTATAGTAAATACTAATCCACTTTACACCCCTCGTGAAATGAAGCATCAGTTTTCAGATTCTGGAGCGAAGGCAATTATCATTGCCGAGAACTTTGCGGCTAATTTGGAAAAAATCATTCACGATACCTCCATCAAGACGGTCATCATCACCAGCATCGGAGAACTGCTAGGAGCGGTTAAAGGAACGATTACCAACTTCGTAGTGAGAACCGTGAAAGGTATGGTGCCAAAATATAACATTGCTAATACGGTAACTTTTAAAGAAGCATTAACCCAAGGAAAAAAGTTCACGCTGCCAGACCTTGACGGGAAGCCAACTGATGTGATTGCGCTACAATATACGGGCGGTACAACTGGGGTTTCAAAAGGGGCGATGCTAACTAATAAAAACCTTGTAGCCAATATGTTACAAATCCGAGCGACGATGCTCCCCTTCATCAAGGAAAAAGAAGAAGTGGCACTTTCTCCGCTTCCGATGTATCACATTTTTGCATTTACGGTGAATGCTCTAGCCCTGATGAGCGTGGGCACTAAAACAATTTTAGTAACCAACGCACGGGATATTGGCTCTATCATCAAAGAATTTAAAAATGAAAAAATCACTCTGCTGACTGGCGTCAATACCTTGTTTAACGCACTACTAAATCATTCAGATTTTTCGAGTTTAGATTTTAGTGCCTTAAAAGGAACAGTAGGTGGCGGTATGGCGGTACAAAAAGTAGTGGCCGAAAAATGGTTCGAGACAACGGGCTGCCACCTTTCCGAAGGATACGGCATGACGGAAGCCTCTCCCGTAGTCTCCACGAACCCCATTGACGGTACTGGACAAATTGGCACCATCGGTGTTCCGGTGCCCTCTACGGATGTTCGCATTGCCAACGAACAAGATGTTCCGCTCGGGGTAGGGGAGGTAGGCGAAATACAAGTAAAGGGCCCACAAGTAATGAATGGATATTACAACCGTCCCGAGGAAACTAACAAAACAATTACATCTGACGGGTGGCTACGGACGGGAGATATCGGATTGATGCAAGCGGATGGTTTTTTCAAAATTGTAGATCGTAAAAAGGATATGATTTTGGTTTCTGGCTTCAACGTTTTTCCTAACGAGGTAGAAGATGTTATTGCTATGCACCCCAAGGTATTGGAGGTGGCTGCCATCGGAGTACCCGACGAAAAATCAGGAGAAGCCGTAAAAGTATTTGTGGTAAAAAAAGATAAATCCCTAAGCGAAAAGGAATTACGAGCGTACTGCGCCGAACAATTTACGGGTTACAAAAAACCTAAGCACGTAGAGTTTAGAGATGAACTGCCAAAGACTAATGTCGGAAAAATTTTGAGACGTGCTTTGCGGGAGGAGTGAGGTTTGGAAAATGTTTTGAGAGGCTGTGAGAAAATAGACTTTTTACACAACCTCTCAAAACAAATCATCCAAAGTCAAAGACTTGCCAATCATATCCAAGCTGTGTGCATTTTCGTTCAGTCCGAAAGTGGAGATCAATACCCAAATGATTTGCTTTTTTGTTTTGGTGATTTCTTCAAAACGCCACATCTTTTTGCGTAGGTGGTCTGCGTAAGATTTAGAAATTGTAAATGTTTTGTTGAAAAATTTAATCTCAAAAAGATTAATGACATGATCTTTTCTATCCATCAATAAATCAATTTGAAGTCCCTGCTGCTTCGCCGTTCCTTTTTTGTAAAAAGTGGAAGACAAAGAATAAATACCCGAAATGCCTAGTGCTACTTTTATTTGTGGAATGTGCTTTAAGCAAATATTTTCAAAAGCATAACCTGACCAAGATTTATATTCGTTGGTCTGGCTCAGGTACTGCCAAATATCCTCACCCTCCAAGGCTTTATCTTCAATAAATTTTAAATAGAATAAAGAGTACTCATCAGTCAGGCGATAGACTTTTCCTTTCTTTTGGTGAAAAATTTGGTAAGGCGTTATAAATCCCGAATGCGATAATTCATCTAAAACCGTCGTTAATCCGCCGCCATCTGTTAGCTTGGCTTTTTTAATGATCTCCTGACGAGTCAAACCTTCCCTTTTTTTTGCTAATGCTCTAATTACCTTGAAGTGTTTTTCAGTATTGGGAAATAAGGAGGGATAAAGCCGTAAAAATTCATCCCGCAAAAGTCCGTTCCTGGAGAAACAAATATCATTGATGTTTTGTGTGGCACTTTTCCCTCTTTTGACCTCTTTCAAATAATGAGGAATACCACCCATAGCCATGTAAAGTTGTACGATTTGATAGCGGGTAAATTTGAATCGTTTGGCTTTCAGATACGCTTCGGTCTCGCTGAGTGTAAATGGTTGTAAAAAAATTCGTTTGGTGATTCTGTTATATAACCCACCCGTGTTATTAACTACCTTTTGAATCATCCACGAAGCGGCAGAACCACATATCACCACTACTAAATTTTGTCGAGAAGCCCAATCATTCCAAAAATGTCCGAAGGCTTGTAAAAATTTAGATTTGTGAGGAGCCAACCACGGAAGTTCATCTATAAAGATAACATGCTTTTGTTTTTTGGGTAGGGTCTCGATGTATTGTTGCAACAGATCAAAAGCCTGAAACCAATTTTTTGGAGGAGGTAAATCAATAGAAGTGTTAGCGTATTTTTTTAAACTTTTTGAAAACCTATTTAGCTGGTCTTCCAATGCTCCATTTTGAATTCCCGTAACGTTGAATGCTATTTGTTTTTTGCAAACAGTAGTTACCAGAAATGTTTTACCCACCCGACGCCGACCAATGACGGCAACCATTTCCGCTTCTTTAGAGCGTAAAGCATCTCGTAAAATTATTTGCTCTTCCTTTCGACCTACAAATGTGGGCTGCATCTTCTTTAAATTATTAGTTGCTGAAATAGAGTAAAATTACCTGTTTTCAGCAACTAATAAAAATATTAGCTGCTGGAAAAGAACATTGGCATCTTGACTTCCGACGAGGGCGGCGGCAGCATCTTCGAAGTGAATTTTCCGATCAATACCGATAACGAAGTTTATATTTATAAATTAGATTAACTAGCTTTTCAATTCTCAAACTCCCTACCCTCATCACTCTCACAGGGTTCACTTAGTGCTACTCTCTCATTGTCAATATTGACCTGCCAATAATTATCTAAAAGTGATGAATAGCAGATCTTGATTTTTAGGTTTCCAATTCTTTGTTGCAAAAGTCGGGATTCTTCAGTCCATTGTAATTTACACAGCGTAATTCTTTCTTCGGGCGTAATCATCTCATCTTGTATGCCATTAGAACTCATGATTCCGTAGTCAATGTGATGTCCTTCGGGTAGGTAATAATCTATCACTTCGGTCCAGTCTTTAAAATAATTTTCCCCATCAAAAATTTGGTACGAATTAATCTTTGCTAACCCTGTACCGCTATTTTTTAGATAAAATCCGAAACCATCCGCACCAAAAAAAATTCCTACCGTCAGATAAGGAAATAGGGAAACCTTTTGTTGGGTCTGCATGATGCGTACTTGTTGGATGGATACGATCAAAGCGCATAAACTAATCAGTACCGCCGAAAGCGCAATGATCATGTTGGAATTTATTTTTTGAAAAAATTTATTTTTCATGGAGCTGTGACTTATTAAGGACGCAAAGATGAAATCCATTACTACAAAAACGCCATTCCGAAATTTCAGAATGACGCTTTCGTCAATTGATCTCTTCACAATTTTAGAGATACAAAGTTATCATTTAATATTCAAATCAAACGACCCCTTGCTCCTCTCTAATTTTATTCAAAGCAGAACCGGCACGTACCCATTCGATCTGAGCTTGATTGTAGGAGTGGGCTACCTCAAAAGCGTCTTCCGTTCCGTCTGCGTGAGTCAACACTACGGTAAGTGTTTTGCCGGGAGCAAAATTTTCGAAGCCTTTGATGCTCACTTTATCATCTTGTCGCACTAAGTCATAGCTGGTAGGATCAACGAAAGTCAAAGCCAGCATACCTTGTTTTTTCAAATTCGTCTCGTGGATTCTAGCGAAAGATTTTACGATCACCGCCTTTACGCCCAAAAATCGGGGTTCCATCGCTGCGTGCTCTCTCGAAGAACCTTCTCCCAAATTATCCTCTCCGAAGACGACGGAGTAGATGTTATGATCTCGATAATATTTAGCGGCTTCCGGTACGGCACTGTATGCTCCCGTCTCTGGATTGAAGACATTATTCGCTTCTCCGTTGAAGTAGTTGATGGCACCGATGTAGCAATTATTAGAAATATTTTCGAGGTGTCCTCGGAATTTTAACCAAGGTCCAGCCATCGAAATATGATCCGTCGTACATTTCCCCTTGGCTTTGATAAGTACCCTCATGCCTTGCAGATCATCATTTTGGATAGGAACGAAAGGGGTCAATAATTGCAACCGATTGGAGGTTGGATTAACTTCTACCTTTATACTTTTGGCACTTCGGGGAGGCTTGATATATCCCATATCCTCTACGTCAAATCCATTGGGGGGGAGTTCTACTCCCGTAGGTGGATTTAATTTTACTTGCTCCCCCGCTTCGTTGGTCAGCGTATCTGTGAGGGGATTAAATTTTAAGTCTCCCGCAATGGCCATTGCCGTCACGATTTCGGGAGAAGCTACGAATCCGTGGGTGTTGGGGTTGCCATCATTTCTTTTCGCAAAATTTCTATTGAAGGAAGTGATGATCGAATTTTTTCTACTAGGGTCGTCCATGTGTCTAGCCCATTGTCCGATGCAAGGCCCACAAGCGTTAGCTAACACTACTCCTCCAATTTTTTCAAAAGAATCTAAGAGACCATCTCGCTCCACGGTGTATCGAATCATCTCTGACCCTGGGGTGATGGTAAATTCAGATTTGGCTTTTAATCCTTTGTCAGCGGCCTGCTTCGCCAAGGAAGATGCTCGGTCTAAATCTTCGTAAGAAGAGTTGGTACAAGACCCAATCAAGCCTACCTCCAATCTAGCGGGATATCCATTTTCTTCTACTGCCTGCGCAAACTTAGAAATCGGCCACGCTAAATCTGGGGTGTAGGGGCCATTGATGTGTGGTTCTAGTGTTGACAAATTAATCGTGATGACTTGGTCAAAATAATCCTTTGGATTTTTGTAAACTTCTGGATCACCAGTCAGGTCATTTTTCACCCTGTTCGCCAATCTCGCAATACTAGCCCTGCCCGTAGCTCGGAGGTAACGATCCATGGACTTATCGTAACCAAACGTAGAAGTCGTAGCCCCTATCTCGGCACCCATGTTGCAAATTGTTCCTTTGCCCGTACAGGAGAGACTTCTTGCTCCCGGTCCAAAGTACTCTACGATGTAGCCCGTTCCTCCTTTAGCTCCGATGATGCCCGCTACTTTCAGAATGACATCTTTGGAGGAAGTCCAACCGTTTAATTTACCGGTAAGTTTTACCCCAATCAATTTTGGCATTTTTAGTTCCCAAGCCATTCCTGCCATCACGTCCACCGCATCTGCTCCACCTACTCCAATGGCTACCATGCCCAATCCACCCGCATTTACCGTGTGCGAATCTGTGCCGATCATCAGTCCTCCGGGGAAGGCGTAATTTTCTAAAACAGTCTGGTGAATGATGCCCGCACCGGGTTTCCAAAATCCGATTCCATATTTTTTGGAGACAGATTGTAAAAATTTGTACACCTCCGAGTTCACGTCAAGTGCCGTTGCCATATCTTGATCGGCACCTACTTTGGCCTGAATCAAGTGATCGCAGTGTACCGTGGTAGGAACTGCAGTTTTCTCCTTGCCAGCCATCATAAATTGTAGCATTGCCATCTGAGCCGTTGCGTCTTGCATGGCTACTCGGTCGGGCTGAAACATAACGTAATCTTTTCCCCGGGTGTATTCTTGGAGTGGAGACTCGGCGTGCAGATGAGAGTAAAGAATCTTTTCAGAAAGGGTAAGTGGTCGGTTAAGGACTTTCTTGGCTGCTGCCACTCTTTCCGAAAAACTACTAAAATGAGCCTTGAGCATGTCCTTATCAAATACTTTGTTTGCCATAGATAGGTAGTATTTTTAAG
>JBCCJE010000133.1:0-9581 GCA_039027925.1 Bacteroidota bacterium | reverse complement strand
CTTACTACGCAACAAAAAGTGTGGACGGACAATACCGGAACTATCGTACTGAAAGAAATGCAAGCGCACGACATTGATACCTTAGAGGATTGGGAGGTAGCCGAATTCAAGTACTCGCTGAATTTAAGCAGTCAAGACCAAGCAATGGAATTTTCATTGCCAACTTCCCACTCGGATTTATCTAAAAATTAAAAATCAAACATGAAAGAATTTCAAATAGCCGACCGTTGGATTGGTCCAAATCACCCACCATTTATCATCGCCGAAATGTCAGGGAATCATAATCAATCGCTAGATCGTGCCTTAGCCATTGTGGATGCCGCTGCGGAAGCTGGCGCCGACGCCATCAAGCTACAAACTTATACTGCCGATACGATGACCATTAATGCCAAGCACGGCTTGTTTCACATTGACGATGATTCGTCTCTCTGGAAAGGACATAATTTGTATGACCTTTATCAATTAGCTTACACCCCTTGGGACTGGCACGCTAAGATTTTTGACCGAGCTAAAGATCACGGGATGATTGCATTTAGTTCTCCGTTCGATGCTACGTCGGTAGATTTTTTGGAAGACTTGGACGTACCCGTTTACAAGGTAGCTTCGTTTGAAAATACCGATATGCCCTTGCTCCGTAAAATTGCCCAAACTGGGAAACCAGTCATCATGTCCACGGGTGTCACCAACCTTTCGGACATAGATGAGTCTATCCGAACACTACGGGAGCACGGATGTAAACACCTTGTTATACTAAAGTGCACCAGCACTTACCCCGCATCTCCCGAAACTTGTAATATTAATACTATACCACATATGGCACAAATGTTCGAAGGCGTTGCCGTAGGACTTTCGGATCATACGATGGGCATTGGTGTACCCCTAGCCGCCATCGGTTTAGGAGCTTGTGTAGTGGAAAAACACTTTACGCTGAGCCGAGCAGATGGAGGAGTGGACAGTGCTTTTTCTTTAGAACCAGCAGAACTAAAATCGCTAGTGATCGAGGCAAAGCGAGCATTTTTAGCCAAAGGAAAAATTTCGTACGGCATTCAAAAATCCGAGGAAAACAGTAAAAAATTCAAGCGATCCATTTACGTAGTGAGTGATGTCCAAGCAGGAGAGGCCTTCACGGCAGCCAATCTCCGAGTGATTCGACCGGGCGACGGACTAGCACCAAAGCACTTCGAAACAGTACTCGGAAAAGTAGCCCGTAAAAACATCAAAGCGGGCACCCCCCTAAGTTGGGAAGAACTATAAATTCCCCGTCACGGGGTAATTTCCCATTACCCCGTGAATTAACGTACACAATTCCAAACAGCAAAATGCAAGTAAAAATCAAAGCCTTCCACGGTCAAGCAGAACACAGATTTTCCCAAAAAGGAAACTTCCAAGTAGCCCACGACATCAACGAGGTAGAGTACGAATACGAGAACCAACGGTTTTGGTTTTTACTAGATACCAACATTGACCAAAGCAGAAAAGAAGAAGTAAAATTCAAACTAGACGCCTTTACAAAAATTGATGCCACCCTTATCGGTAAGGCCTTTCACGAAAACTTTTTCCTCATCGCCATAGATAAAAACGAGCACAAGCTACACTTAGTCAGAGATATTTCGGGTGTTAAAACCGCCTACTACACCTGCTCCGAAGGAGAGCTACGAGTAGGTACGGTGATGCACGATTTAGCGAAGTCACTAGCGCAGGTAGCATTTTCGGAGGTAGCCATTCATCAGATTTTATACTCCAATTATCTACTGGATGGCTATACTTACTACGAGGGGGTTTACGAATTAAAAGCAGGTCATCATCAGGTGTACAATTCTTTTTTTCAACAAATAAATGCAACCAAACACGAAGTTAATTTCTTAGAGGAAAACAACCTCAACGCTGAGGAAAACTTCAAAATGCTCCGACGGAAAACGAGAGCGGCACACCGTGGATACCTAGCCCCAAAAAACACCGTTTTGCTTTCGGGAGGATTGGACTCCATTGCGATGTTGATTGCGTTGGATGATCTTCCCGAAACAAAACATTTACAAAACATTTCTTTTCGGGTAAAAGACACCTCGCAGGACGAAACGGGCTACGCAACCGATGCTGCCCAAAAAGTAAATCGCCCGATCACGATCAAAGAGGTTGATCCCAACGCTGCGGACAATTTTCGAAATTTTGAGGAGACGCTACTGCAAATGAACAATCCCTACATTGGCGTTTGGATTTTTGGAAAATTCAAAGGTACACCCGAAGAGATGTTTTACGCAGGGCAAGATACGCGCCTGCACACCCCGGCGCTGAACGAAGTAGATAAGATGGCTTACGCTCTTTTACCGTATCAAAATACGTTTTGGGTAAAAAATATTTTAAAGCCGCTGTCCAAGTTGGGGCAGTTTGTTTTCAAAATTTTAGGAGCACATCGGAGTACTCACCGAGTAGTAAAAAACTTATGGAAAGGACTGCACCTGACCGATCTTAAATCCTACATTGATGAATTTTATTTAAAACTCGGTAAAGAAAAAATTGAAAAAAGAGGATTACCCACCGATCACTACGAGGCGTTTCGAAAGCACTTTGATTTTGATATTTCAAAAATTAAAACCAAGCGCGCTCTGTACAATAAAGTAGTAGAGAAAAAGTGGAAGGAGCAGTATATTTTTGACATACGATACTTGCAGGATGTAGCACGGCTCAATCAAACCTACATCGCCATGCCATTTTACAATCCCCATTTGGCGAGTTTTTCTTCCTCCATTCCTTTTGATTTGTCTATGAAAAAAATGATGGGCCGTTCTCGATTTGGCAAGACCAAAGCTATCATTTACAAGTACGTTTTGCGTCATGCTTTTCGGGATAAATTGACGGATAAGTGTTTTTATCGAGCTAAGGCAGTTTCTGAAACCATGCACCAAATGAATAATGGTGTCCTTGGGAAAAAACTCAAAAATGTACTTCGCCGAGACCTTGCCTTATCCAATTCATTTATTCGATCTTTTAAGCTGGAAAAATACGTACAACGCTATTTGGATACGGAGTCGTGGGGTATGAAAGAAGATGATTACCTCGGCACTATCTACTACATCGGAGCCCTGTGCGTGTATCACTATCGCATAATTTTAAAACATAAAATCAAGGAGCGGGATGCTCCGATAAAACATTATCAACTTTCGGAGCGGGAAATTTAAAAATCACATCTCCGTAAAAGAGCATCCCAAATCCACACAAAATCCAATGCGCAAACTATTAACTACGATCAGTATTTTATTTTTTCCAAACTTTATAACAAGAGTTTTACTAAATCTCTTAGGACATAAAATTCACCCTACCGCCTACGTTGGTTTTTCGGTGATGATGTGTCGAAAAATTTATATGGACGCTGATACCCGCATTGGGCATTTCAATTTAATTCAAATCAATAAGTTGCTGATGCGTCAAGCTGCCTACATCAAATCCACGAATCGGATCAGAGGAGATTTGAGTGTGATGATGGGACGGGAAGCCGTCATCGCTAACGGCAACAGTATTTTTCGAGCGTCGTCTCCGATCACTTACGGCAATGGCACTTTGAAGTTAGGGCGGTTGGGCATCATCGTTTCCAAGCATCGGCTCGACGTTACTCGATCCATCACCATCGGTGATTTTACGACAATTGGAGGGTTGGGAACACAGTTTTGGACACACGGGTACTACCACGGTGCGGAAGGAAAAGATAGGATTCGGATTGATGGTGAAATTATTGTTGGGAATAATGTGTATGTCGGCACTAGCTGCACTTTTAATCCCGGAGTTCAAGTGGCCGATGCCATCAATATCGGGAGTAATGTATGCGTGTCGAGGTCTTTAAAAAAATCGGGCATGTACGTAGCGCAACCTTTGCGGTACATCGAAAAAAACGTAGCGGAGATTAGAGATAAGTTGGACGAAGTAGTCGGTGTTTCGTTGGTAGAAGAGGTTTACGAAAAGAAAATTTTACCAATAGCAACATCAAAAAAAAAGATGGCGTATGAGCAAACTAGCACTTAGACTCCATGAATTATTGCTATTGGTAAGGAAGGAGTTTTGGAAGTTATGTGCTTTTTCCTTTGTCTTTTTTTTAGTGAAAGCATCTGCTTTTGGGGCAGCGTTGTGGCTGTCCAATATGATTTCCATTGCTGAGTTTGGATTGTTTGAGTTTGCGCTATCGGGAGGATTGATCGTAGCGGTATTGCTGAACGTAGGCATGCAGGGAGCTTATCCTTTTTTTATCATCAAGGCGGACAGGGCGGATTATCGAGCGGTTTTTTTTCTGCACGGGCTAGTCCTCACGGGCGGTTTTGTCACCTTGATTTTTATCAACAAAATGGGGGGGCATTGGGTGCCGATCAAGTTTTCTCTGCTGTTGTTAATGGGGAGCGTATTTGCCATGCAGGCCTTGTATTCTACCATTCTAAAATCTCACGAAATATTAATTCCAGCCATTTTTTTGGATGGTGGATTTTTTCTTTCCGTCAATGTTTATAACGGTTTGCTCTATTCGGAGGTAGTGGATTTTAGTATCGAAATGCTGGAGACGGGGCTGATGATTTATGTCTCCTTTTTGTGGGTTTTATACTTTCGTGAATTTATTGTTATAAAAAAGCAGTTCACCTTAGAAAAATACAGAAAGGCACTTCATTTTGGAAAACACCTAGTGCTATCGGCTTTTCTCATCATCCTGCTTACGGGCGGAGCTAGGATTTTTATCGAACGATTTTTAGCCATTGAGGAAGTCGGATACTACGGATTTTATTTTCGATTGGCCTCCGCCACCGTCCTGATTCACCAGATTATTAATATTGTTTTTTTTAAAAAAATGTACGAATCTAATGCGCGTACCTTAGATTTTTACTTTTCCCTATTTATTGGAAGTGTATTGTTATTAAGTATCAGTATGTCGTTTTTGGTGCCAGCTATTTTTTCGGAGGTGCTCACGCTTTTGGCTACTTCCTACGCCGATTACCAAAGTCTTTACTGGATACTCTCTTTCCAAGTAGTATTTTGGATAGTGCTGGCCCTCAACGAAAATGTCATTTACCGGGAAGAACTTGCTACCCCAATGAATCGGGGATTTATTATCATTTTTTTGTTGATGCTCGGAACTATGATTGCTTTTTCTCATCTACAAATTTTAGATATTTTTTGGTTATCCACTATCAATATGCTGGCTATTGGGCTAGCGGTAGAGTGGCAATTTTTTTTATTAAAAAAACAAAAAAACATTGCTTTTACCAATACTCGCAGAGTTAGTTTATCGGCTCTTTTACTTTTTTGTATCACTTATAATTTGATGATTTGATTATGAAACATTTGAACTCGATTTGCTTTGTCGCCAACTACTCGAAGACTTATCTCTTTCACGAAATTGCTCAAGCACTCCAAGCCAATGGTGAAAATATCTGTTGGATTACCGTCAACTCCAAGCTCTACGATTTTTTGAAAAAAGAGTACGGCGCGGATAAAGTTTTACTCATCAATAGAGATCACATCAACGAACCCAACAGCGAGGTAGATGAATTTAAAATCAAGGAATTGGTTTTTGGAGATAGAGTGTTACGCTACGATGCCCAAAGCGGATTACAATTTTTGACCAACATCCAACAACCTATTTACAATTTTTTGAAAAAGCACGATGTGAGATTAGCTTTTGGAGAAATCACTTGGGCACACGAAATTTTAATTCATCGGATGATGACCAAAAGAAAGGAATTGAATGCGCAGTTTTTGAATCCGCACGTGGTGAGATTACCGAATCGGCGATGGGCATTTTTTACTGACGAAAGGCAATCAAAGATTTTGGAGGTAGCGGAAGCACAACCCGAAGTGCCCATCATCGAAGTCAAAAAACCCTTCTACTTGAAGATGAACGATAAGCGATTGAAAAAATCCAATTCGTTCAGGGGGCGTTTGGATCGTATCAAAAGATGGATCACCAACGAAAATATTGATAAAAAAGATCCTACCAATATCACGCACGGTAAGACGCGATTGGTGCTCCGAACCCAGGAAGAATTTAACAAAGAAATATACCGAATGGTGAAGCGCATCAACTTCGAAGTCATCAAGGATGTACCCTACGTTTTTGTCGGATTACACAAACAACCCGAAGCCTCGGTGGATGTATTCGGAAGGTACTACGAAGATCAGTTTGTCAATATTTGTAATCTATGGAGGGCCTTACCGACGGGGTGGCAAATCCTAGTGAAGGAGCATACCAACGCTATCGGTGATCGGGATTTATCTTTTTACAACAAACTCCAAGAGATGCCGGGGATACACTTTGTACACGAAAGTACGGATTCTTACAGCTTGATTTCGAATGCTCAATTGGTAGCTACCATCACTGGCACGATTGCCTACGAGGCTGCCCTGATGCAAGTACCCGCCATCACTTTTGCGCCGACATTTTTTAACGGTATCAACTATTGTGAACAAGTGGAGCTACCTGCCCTGAGTGCTTGCGCTTCCCTACGGGACATAGCGGAAAGGTTGAAAAACCAAGTGGACAATCGGAAAGCATTTTCCTCATTCGTCATGGCAAATTCATTTGAGGGTTTGTTAGTAGATCCCATTTCTATGCCGAGGGTGATGGACGCAGCAAATGTTAATTTGTTGAGCCAAGCATTTTTACAAACTGTTCGACGACAAATCCAAATTCCCATTGGCTAGACTTGATTACGAACTTGACTGGCGAGAAAAACTCACCCTCGCCGCCATCATCCTTCAGTCCTTCACGGGAGTGAGTTTTGGTAAAATTGGAAAAGCCTTGTTGACGCCCTTCCACTTGGTCATGGGCGTATTGATTGGTATTGGAATTTTCTACGCCCACAAAATTAATCGTGAGATACTGACGATCTTACTGATTTTGCTCTTGTACATGCTAGGGGTCAATCTTGTCAACATTACCAACGTGAAGCCTACCTCCGTTTTGTACACCGTAATCTTTTGTACGGAGATGATGATTTTATACAATCTCATGAAAAGCAGTTCGATACCATTGTTAAAGCGAGCATTTGAATTAATTATTCTCCTTTACTTTGCGAATGTGATGCTCGGAATGGGAACGGCGCTAGCAGGGTTAAACGTCGGGTGGGTAGAAGAAATAATACGGTTGTATTATATGGAAAATGGAGACATTAGACCAATGGGATTTTCGAGCGAACCCTCCTACGCCGCCTTCGTCATCACGATGGCTTACCTCGCTTACAATCATCTTAACCAACACCAATTCGATAAGTCCGTTGGCTTGCTATCGGTAGCGTACGTGGTCAGTAGTATTTTAATGAAGACATCTTTTGGGGTATTGTTCATTGGTATTTGCTTACTCGATTGGGTCATTAATTTGTATCCTAGGTGCGCACGGTCGGTGCGGTTGATGTACCCGTTTTTTGGGATTGTTGCCACTTTGCTGTTAGTCATTGCTTTGACCAATTCGGACGCTAAAGCGATTAAAAGGCTAAGTATCGTAGGCGAAATTCTATCCGATCCTTTCGACGATAACCAAAAGAAAATGGCCAAACTTCAAGAGAAAGATGGAAGTGCCTTTGCTCGGATTGGCCCTACTTTTATCTTGATCGCCGAACGAGATAATTTGAATTTCAATATTTACACGGGGGCAGGTGCGGGTACGGCAGGGGAGTTTTTGTTGGAGATGCTGACGGGGGTACTGATCGAAGATAGTGATGCGGCATCTCTCGATGTAGGTATCATTCCGGCGTACATTATTGATTACGGCTTTGTTGGGTTTATATTGTTATGGATTTTTTTGCTTTCTATTATGTACAATTTGGGACTTCCTTTTTGGTTGTGTTTTATTCTCGTGATGTTTAATGCAAATATCAATACCCAATTACTTTGGTTTGGGATTACGGCGGGGATGGCAGTTTCGATGTGTAAGGAGGTTAGGAGGTAGGGGTGATTGGTTCTGATTTTGAAGAGCTTCCTACGAGTTTGCAGGGTGCCTCTCCCCCCGAGGATTCGGGGCGAGGAATATACGATTTTTTTCATTTGATCGTAGATTCCACCCCCCGACCCCCGCCAGCGGGGGAGAGGCACCCTGCGAACTCGCAAATTAGGTGCAAAAATTTAGCAGCAGAATCCTTTGTAAGTAAAACTAATCACCTCTGTTAAAGAAAAAGAGATAGGGAAAAAGTTATAAGATTAAGCGTTTGAAAATTTTTTTAAATATGAGAAAAACAAGATTATTAGTTGATGCCAGAGTGATTGGTGGAGAAGGGCAGGGGAGTGCTACCTACATCAAAGGATTGTACAATGCTCTTTATGACCACTTCGACAATCAGTATGAATTGTTTTTTGTGGGGTATCAATATGAGCCGCTACGAGCTGCCTTTCCGTTTTTGAAAAAAGAAAACTTTATTGCTATTCGACCAAGCGGTAGGTTTAAAATTTACTTTTGGGACTTCCCAAAGATCATTGAAAAGTACAGGATAGACTTCGGTCATTTTCAGTACGTTGTTCCTTTTCGAAAAAAATGTAAAAATATTGTTACAGTTCACGATGTATTGTTCAATGATTTTCCCGAAGAGTTTTCTGCGATGTACCGTTGGAGGAGAAATTATTTGTTTCGGCGGTCTCTGCAGCAGAGTGAGATCAAGTTGACAGTATCGGATTATTCAAGAGAAATGATTGGGAAAAGTTACGGCTTGAATCCCGATGAGATATTTATTACTCCCAATGCCGTAGATGAGAGATTCACGATCCCTTACGACAAAGGTGATGCGGAGATGAATATTTACCGTAAGTTTTCTGCTAAAAATTTTATTCTTTTTGTGAGTAGAATTGAGCCACGAAAAAATCAAAAACTACTGATAGCGGCATACGAGGAGCTAAGACTTTATGAGCAGGGAGTTCAACTGGTCATTGTTGGAAGTGATACTTTGGATAGCCAAATCATGGAAAGGGCCTTAGCAAAATTAAATGCTTCGTGCACTAATAAAATACATTGGTTGAAGTACGTGAGCGATGCAGATTTGATCGAACTCTACCGAGCTTGCCGACTTTTTATTTATCCATCCAAGGCAGAAGGGTTTGGCATTCCGCCCATTGAGGCGGCTGTGATGGGCATCAATACCTTGTGCTCCAATACGACTTCTATGCGGGACTTTAATTTTTTTGGGGAAAATCATTTTGACCCAAACGATAAGGCTGCTTTTATGCAATTGCTACAAAAAAATATAGATACCCCTCCCGCCGTGGAGCATCTTCGGGAGATCAGCGAAGTGATAAAAAAACGGTACAGTTGGGAACAAGGAGCTCAATTAATTCACGAGCAAGTACAGCAGCATATGGCGACGGAGTTGGGATTGGGGGTGAAGGCTGCGGTTTCTGGAGGAGGTTGATCCATTATTTTAAAAATAGGATTAGATAAATTGGCAACTTTTGTTGAGGTCTTTAGAACTTTGAATTCTGCATAATATGAATTTTTATAATACAACCTGTGTGCAAACGATAGCTCAGTAGGATAGTATTCCAAATTAAGAAATGCGTTTAGTTCTAATTTTTATTATCCGTTTACATCTTGTTATAAAATATTTTCATGTATTCATTATAAGTTG
>JBCCJE010000132.1:0-9593 GCA_039027925.1 Bacteroidota bacterium | reverse complement strand
TTCTTTATGCAAGGCGAAAAACGTAGGCGATGCGGGGCATCGGCGAGGCTTTTCAACGCAGCAGAAAGGAAAAAGAACAAGTAGAAAATGTAAAGTTATTATTGAACCATTCCTTAGTATTTTTTCACAAAAAAAACTGTCCTAAAATCGTAATTCTAGGACAGTTACAAAGTAGATAGTTTACAAATAATTATTTTCTACGGTCTTATTTATTGGACCATAAGTTTAAATATTCCAACTTTTCCATCTTCTAGCACCCTGATCGTATGGAATCCAGTATCGAGGCTACTGATGTCCAGCCGATTGCCAGCAAGATTAGTGACCATGACTCGTTTGCCTGTGACATCGTAAACCATGATTTCTTTTTCCAGATTATTCGGTGTGTTAATCGTGATTTCGTCACTAGCGGGATTTGGGAAAACTTCCAACCCTTCGATACTTTCGAATCCTCTGACACTTGTAGATTCGCTACATCCACCTACGGGACGTATATTAACGAACTCATACCAAAATACATCTAACATAGCGGACGCTTCGTGAGTAACTCTCACCTGAAGGTAATCAAAGGCTTCTGCCAAGGTGTCACCAGTTGCTTGATCGAGCACATCGTGTTGTCCAGCGGTATCGGCATCCATCGGGATAACAAAGTCAAAATCAATGTTACCATCCAATACACCTGAAGTATCACTAGCGAAAATTTGAGTTTCCTCGTAAACGACACCCGACCAATCACTAGCAAAAATAGTGTAGTTAATGTTTACGCTAGTTACAGTAGCCAAATCACCATACATACCTTTAATGTTCACCGTTTGTCCTCTTTCGAGACAAAGACCAGTAAACTGACCAGCAGCCCCCGTAGTATAAGCAGAATCGGCAAAACTAGTAAGTACTAATGACCCAGCGTTTTGTTGCCCAAAGGCATTCGTAAATGTACACAGTAAAAAAAGACTAGAAATGACAAAAGTGTAAAATTTTTTGTTCATAATAATTAGATTTTGTGAGTTAATATTTTTTCCAAATATTGTTATATTATTTTCCCTGACAGGTATATTTATACTCGACAAAAACTGAACAGGGCATATTTTTCTTTTTTTCTAGGGTGGATGTCAAGTTTTTGTCGAGTTGTAGTGAGTTGGCCTTGGAGGTGGGGTAAGTATATTTGAAAAAAGTGAAATGTAAGCAATGGTTTACCAATGAATAAAAACTTGTGAACCAGTAAAATTGATTTTGAGTATGAGAATAATTACATCTACCATCTTCCTAGTTTTTTTTATCCACCTTAGTTCGGGACAAATTTTTGAAAGAATTGAAACATCAACGCAACTTGATTTTTTGAGCCACACTACGGGAGTAGCCATTGCGGACTACGATAATGATAATGATCTCGATATTTTCGTCGTCGCCAAATTCGATTTATCTCCTATCGCTCCTACTACTTGGAGCCGACTCTTTAGCAATAATAATGATGGTACTTTTGAAGATGTCACCCAGGAGGCAGGTTTTGCGAATTTGCATAATTACGACATCCCCGATCCCGGTTGGAAAAATGGCGTAAAAATAGGTGCATCGTGGGGCGATTACGATAATGACGGCTATCCTGATCTATTCTTGACCAATTACCACAGTTTCCAATTATTTCACAACGAAGGGAACGGAAGATTTGAGGAAGTCACGGCGGCGGCGGGTTTTCCTACCACCGATACTTGTTATAATTATACTGCGCTTTGGTGGGATTGGGATCGAGATGGCTACCTCGATATTTTTGTCCCCAATTGGTTGGGCTGTACCCGTAATAAATTTTACCACAACAACGGCGATGGTACTTTTACCGAAAAAGCCGAAGCACTCAACCTGACGGGTACGAAGGAGGGAAGCCTGATGAGTGTGCCGATAGATGCTAACAACGATGGACTTTGGGATATTTACATTGCTAATGATTTTGGAAAAAATGAATTATTTATTCAAAATACCGATCATACCTTTACGGATATGGCCCCGGAGTACCAAGCGGATTATCTAGGCAATGACATGGGCATCGCCATAGGTGATTATGATAACGATGGTGCATTTGATATTTATGTCTCGAATATTTCCAAAAACCGCCTACTCACTCCTAGTGGCAATGATACTTACCTTAACCTTGCGGAAGAAAAAAATGTACTCAATACCTATTGGGGGTGGGATACTCGGTTTGCGGATTTTGATCTGGATGGTGACGAAGACCTTTTTGTGCTGAATGGATACGAAAACGATGTTGCGCTCTACACCGTCTTGAAGGAGAATTTTTATTTTAAAAATATGTACCGAGAAGGACAAGAAACCTTTTTGGATCATTCCGAAGCCAGCCAAGTTCACGAATTTTCCAATAGTCTGAGCATGGGGGTTTTTGATTATGACCACGACGGCGACTTGGATATTTTGGTTTCGAATACTAACGATAGTCCTTTTTTCTACGAAAATAAAACCACCCAAGATGGCGCACCCAACGAACCGCACTGGGCGAACATCAATTTGGAAGGAACGGTTTCCAATCGGGATGGTCTGGGCAGCCAACTAAAGCTCTGGAGTGGCGGGCATTTGCAGCATCGGCTTTACTACGGAGCGGGGTTTCTTTCCCAAAGTTTGCAAGCCGTACATTTTGGATTGGGCGAAGCGACGATGATTGATAGCTTAGAAATTCTTTGGAACTCGGGGATCAACGAAAAATTTTACAACCTACCAGCCGATCAGCATTTTCATTTCGTGGAGGGACAGGGATACACTATCCTCAACATCGGTCACGAAAAGATTTACGGATGTACCGATCCCAACGCTTGCAGCTACGACGTAAACGCCACCTTCGATGATGGCTCTTGCACTTATCTTCCCGCACCGCAGATTACCGGTAATGTCGAGTCGGGTTATTTGAGTACCGAAATATATTCATGCGCCAATAACGCTGGCAGCAGTTTTCATTGGTCAGTAGAGCACGGAGTTATTTTATCGGGACAAGGAACAGCTACCATCACCGTCAAGTGGGAGTTGGAGAAAAAGGGAAAAGTTTCCGTCAAAGAAACGGGAACTTGTGAAAGTGATATTTCTTCCCTAGAGGTGGATTTGTCTTACGCAAAAATGGACGATCAATATTCCGTGGCGCGTCTTTGGAACGAAGCCCTCCTCTTGGCTATCCGAAATGATTTTGCTCGTCCTACGGTACACGCCAGAAATTTATTCCATACCAGCGTAGCGATGTACGATGCGTGGGCGGTTTTTGACGAAGCTGCTAGGACATTTCTTTTAGGGAAAAATGTGCACGGTTTCCAAAGTGAATTTTTGGGCTTCACTACCGACGTAGCCATCGAAGAAGCTAAAAAGATGAGCATCAGCTACGCCGCCTACCGATTACTGCATAGTCGTTTTTCTAATTCTCCCGGCTACGCTGAATCCCGAGCCATATTTAACGAATTGTTCGCAGAATTGGGTTACGATAAAAACAATACATCTACAGATTATACCTCGGGCGATCCCGCTACCTTAGGTAACTACATTGCCCAAGTTATGATCTCCTTCGGACGGCAGGATGGCGCTAACGAATTGTCGGAGTACGCCAACACTCACTACGAAACACTCAACGCCCCACTCATCACCAACAACGCTGGCAATCCCAACCTGCAATATCCTAACAACTGGCAGCCACTCGCATTGGAGACTTTTATTGACCAGGCGGGTAATCTGATTACTGGTTCTACGCCCGATTTTTTGAGTCCAGAGTGGGGAAATGTAGTTCCTTTTTCACTAAAAGAAAATACACAAACCACCTACGCAAGGATGGGAAATACCTATCAGGTATTTCACGATCCCGGTACGCCACCCCTGTTGGATACATTGGTGGTCAACGAAAGTAGCGAGCAGTACCAATGGGGATTTGCCTTAGTTTCCGTTTGGGGCGCACACCTTTCTCCGCAGGATAATGTGATGTGGGATATTTCACCAAAGTCCATTGGCAATGTTGCCTTTTCGGATCTCCCACGGGACTTTGGTGATTATCCAAATTTTTACAAAAAAATAGAAGGTGGAGATATTGGACAGGGGCGAAGTATTAATCCCATCACCAATGAGCCTTACCCTACTCAGTTAGTTCCGAGAGGCGATTATGCTAGGGTGCTCGCCGAGTTTTGGGCGGACGGTCCTGATTCAGAAACGCCACCGGGACATTGGTTTGTCTTACTCAATAAGGTGAGCGACCATCCGCTTACAGTAAAAAAATTAGGTGGCAAAGGACGAACCCTCCCCAGCTTGGAGTGGGATGTCAAATCCTACTTTATCTTAGGCGGCACCATGCACGATGCCGCCATAGCTGCTTGGAGTGTCAAAGGCTGTTATGATTATATCCGCCCGATTTCGGCCATCAGGTACATGGCTGATCGAGGTCAAAGTAGTGATCCTTCCTTGCCCAATTTTGCTGCGGGAGGCATCCCCTTACTCGATGGATACATCGAAGTAGTAGCAGCGGGAGATGAACTGGCGGGTATCAACAATGAGCACGTTGGAAAAATAAAATTATACACTTGGCGAGGGCCTACCCTTATTTTTGATCCTGCAACCGACGAGGCGGGCGTAGGCTGGATACTAGCAGAAAACTGGATGCCCTACCAAAGACCCTCCTTTGTGACCCCACCTTTTGCGGGATACGTGTCGGGGCATTCGACTTACTCGCGGGCTGCGGCCGAGGTAATGACGATGTTGACGGGCGATGAATATTTCCCCGGAGGCGTTGGTGAATTTATTGCCTATAAAAATGAATTTCTGGTTTTTGAAGAGGGCCCTAGTCAAGATGTGATTTTACAATGGGCTACTTATCGGGATGCTTCCGACCAATGTAGTTTATCCAGAATCTGGGGTGGTATCCATCCACCTGCCGATGATATTCCCGGTCGGTTGATTGGAGAAAAAGTAGGTAAAGATGCCTTTGCTTTTGCCATTCCGTATTTTTCTTCTGAGGTGCCAGTAGAAGATTTACCGATGCTCGTTTATCCCAATCCAGTATTGCCGAATGATGTGTTGACTTTGGAAAATACGACCTCGGAGATGGAGTTGCGCATAGTGGACATACAAGGAAAAACCGTCCCCTTCACCGTAATCGAACAGGACGATATTTTCAGAAGAACTACCTTACAGTTGGGAAATGTGACTTCGGGAGTTTACGTGGTTTCGGCGGATGATCGGAGTTGGAAAGTTGTAGTGACGAGGTAAGTACACACTATGAAAAGATTAAACAACCGAGATGCTCCGCAGTATGACTTCCATTTGTTGTTGCAGCCGTAGGGCGGAGTTTCTGGCTTGTTCCGCAAAGTCTTCTCCCTCGCTGGCGAAAATAATTCCCCTCGAAGAATTGACTAACAATCCACATAAATCATTTAGCCCGTAGGCAGATAGTTTTGCTAAGTCTCCCCCTTGCGCACCTACACCTGGTACTAAGAGAAAATGATCGGGTGCGATAGTTCTGATTTCTTCAAACTTTGCTGGATGAGTAGCCCCCACTACGAACATCAGTTGTTCGGGTGTACCCCAAGTTTGGGCAGTTCGCATCACTTTTTCGTACAGCGGAATACCTCCATCTTGACTAGCGAGTTGGAAGTCGTTGCTTCCTCTGTTGGAGGTCAACGCAAGCAGGATAACCCATTTATTTTCAAATTCTAAGAAAGGCTGAACCGAATCAATTCCCATATAGGGAGCAACGGTAACTGCGTCGAAATTTAATTGTTGAAAAAAAGCGTTAGCGTACATCTTCGAAGTATTACCGATGTCTCCCCGCTTGGCGTCCGCAATGGTAAAATGCGATTCGGGAATATAAGCCATGGTTCTTTCGAGGGAAAGCCAACCCCCTGCACCTAGAGATTCGTAAAAAGCAATATTGGGTTTGTAAGCCACACAAAGGTCTTTGGTAGCATCAATGATCTGTTTGTTAAATTCAAAAACAGGATCGTCGTATTTTAATAGATGTCTAGGAATTCTGCTGTAATCGGAATCCAACCCAACGCAGAGATAAGACTTTTTGGATTGGATGTGATCAAAGATTTCTTGGCGAGTCATACTTCATTTGAGTTGGAAAAATGGTAAGAAAGAGCAAACGGCAAAGGGGCGGCTTAGCTACCCAATACCATTGACGGCTACTACGCCAGCCACTTCGGGAATCTTATTCTTGATGGCTTGCTCGATACCAGCGCGCATCGTCATGGATGACATGGTACACATCTCACAATTGCCCAACCATTTGATCTGGACGTTCATATCTTGAGTGACATCTACCACTTCCACGTCGCCACCATCTACCTTCAGGTGTGGTCGGATGGTATCGAGGGCATCGTTTATTTTCTCTAGCAATTGAGATTTTTCGGTTACTGACATGGATAAAATTTAAATTTCAAAGAATTAAGGAATTGTTTTAAAATTGTTCGTCACTTGCTTTTGGATACTACCGTCATTGTTTCATGTTAACAATTCTAGTAGGATCTTGTTTTTGATTTCTGAGGGCTACTCTCTGAATAGTATTTTGAGCAACTTCGAGAAAATAGCTGCGCAGATTCACGTCGTCTCTTTCTACCGCAGGTTTGCCTTCATCACCAGACTCTCTGATCCCCTGAATCAATGGAATTTTTCCGAGTAAGGCAGAATTACTCAGGGCTACCATTTTTTCTCCACCGCCTTGCCCAAAGATAAAATATTTATTGCCGGGAAGTTCTGCCGGTGTGAACCAAGACATATTTTCAACTACCCCTAAGATAGGAACATTTACCGAAGGTAACAAAAACATATTCATGGCTTTGATGGCATCGGCAACTGCGACTTCCTGTGGCGTAGTCACCAAAACAACTCCCGTGACGGGAACAGTTTGCACAAGGGTCAGTTGAACATCGCCAGTACCAGGCGGTAGGTCCACTACTAAATAATCCAAATCTGTCCAAACGGTATCTTGAAAAAATTGCTTGATGATGGCGGCCAGTCTAGGCCCTCGTAGCACCACCGCCTGTTCGGCCTCGATGATAAAACCAAGCGACATAACTGGAATTCCGTACGCCTGCAAAGGAACAATTTTAGGTTTTCCGTAAACCTCTTGTACCTTAGGTTTTTGTCCTTGCAATCCAAACATGGTCGGGATAGACGGCCCGTAAAGATCGGCATCAATTAATCCTACTCTCGCTCCAGTTCTTTTTAAGGCCAAAGCCAAATTAACCGCAACGGTAGATTTGCCAACGCCGCCCTTGCCCGAAGCAACGGCGATAATATTTTTTATTTGTGGAACTGCCGATGTATTTTGGGTAGCTTGCGCATCGGGATTTTTCCCCATCATATGTACGTGAACATTGGCATTCGGGTAAACCTTCGTGATGGCTTCCATACACGCAAAATTCAACTCCGACTTACTAGGGGCATTAATAGAGGTCAATTCTAGGGTAAACTGTACGTTGTTCCCGTCAATTGTCAAATCACGAACCATACTTTTTTCAATCAGATTTTGCCCCGATATGGGATCAATCACCGTTGAAAGTGCATTTATAACTTGACCTGTTTCTATCATATTTTTCTCAAATTTGGTGCAAAAGTACAAAACAATAAGGTAATGCGTACCTAGGCAATAAGGTAAAAAACACATCCCTCGAAACTTAACCTTTTAAAAGTAAAATAGTTCCTGATTATTCTAGGTAACTCGCCAAATTCAAGCATTATTAAGTACTTTTGTGGGCATATGAATATCTTTAATAGTCTTTCCGATTTGCCTGATTTTCACAATGCCGTCATCACTATTGGTTCGTACGACGGGGTGCATCGAGGGCATCAAAAAATATTAGAGCGCATCAATCAACTGGCAAAAGACATTAATGGTGAGAGTATAGTAATTACTTTTTATCCTCATCCCCGACAGGTCATTTATCCTAATGATAAGTCGCTCAGGCTACTCAGTACGATTGATGAAAAAGTATCTTTATTCGAAAAATACGGCGTGGACAATGTCGTCGTCGTTCCATTTTCGGTGGAGTTTTCGCAGCAAAGCGCCGATGAGTATATTCAAAAATTTTTACTGGAAAAATTCAATCCCAAATATATTGTTATCGGGTACGATCACCGCTTTGGTCTTAATCGGCAGGGAGATATTAATTATTTGAAATGGTACAGCGAAGAAAAAAATTTTGAAGTGGTAGAAATCCCCCGACAGGATATTGATAGCATCGGGATCAGCTCCACTAAAATTAGAAATAATCTGGAAAAGGGGCAGATCAGGCAAGCTAACAACTTGCTGAATCATTATTATCTCATCACGGGAACAGTAGTTAGGGGGCAAGGTATCGGAGCAAATTTAGGCTTTCCTACTGCTAACATTGAAGTTAAAAATGAATTCAAGTTAATTCCTCCGCAGGGCATCTATGCCGTCCAAGTCACCCACGAAGGCGAGCAATACCGAGGTATGCTGTACATCGGTCATCGGCCAACGTTGGAAAAATATGACCACCAAACCATTGAGGTCAATATCTTCGATTTCCAAAAAAGTATCTACGGTGAGGAATTGAAAATTGAGTTTATTGACTTTATCAGAAGCGACCACAAGTTCGAAAATTTGGAAGGGCTGAAAACCCAACTGGGAAAAGATAAAATTTCTGCGCTCGATATTTTGGAGAAGGAAAGCGAACGAAAAGCAAAAATGGAGATTGCTCCAAGTAAGTCCAAACTCCCCCGTGTAAGCATTGTTATTTTAAATTATAATGGGTTGGACTATTTGAAAAAATTTTTGCCCTCCGTGGTGCAAAGCAACTACGAAAACTTTGAAATCATTGTAGCAGACAATGGGAGCACCGATACCTCGATTGGTTTTTTAAAAACCCAGTACGACCACGTCAGAATTCTTGATTTGGGCGAAAACCACGGCTTTGCCAAAGGGTATAATCTGGCGTTGGATCAGGTGGATGCCGATTATTTTATCCTCCTCAACTCCGACGTAGAAGTAGCCAAAAACTGGATTTACCCCATCGTAGAATTGATGGAAAAAGATAAGACGATTGGTGCGTGTCAACCCAAAATCAAGAGCTACCAACGCAAAAAATACTTTGAATACGCCGGGGCGGCTGGCGGTTGGTTAGACACCTTGGGCTATCCATTTTGTCGAGGAAGAATTTTTGACCAACTGGAAGAAGACACCGGGCAATACAATACTACTACAGAAATTTTTTGGGCATCGGGTGCTGCTCTTTTTGTTAGAGCCAAACTATTCAAAGCACTCGGTGGCTTCGATCCTGATTATTTTGCCCACGCCGAAGAAATTGATCTTTGTTGGAGAATAAAAAGAGCGGGCTTTAAAATTATGGTACGCCCACGGTCAGTCGTTTATCACGTAGGAGGTGGTACGCTGGACTATCTGAATCCCAGAAAGACTTATCTCAATTTTCGTAACACCCTATTTACAATTTTAAAAAATGAACCCAAGGGAAAACTACTTTGGCTTATTCCCTTACGATTGATCCTCGACGGAGTAGCGGGTGGGCTATTTTTAGTACAGGGAAAATTTGCCCACATCAAGTCCATTCTCGAAGCCCATTTTTCTTTTTACCGATCTTTTTTTT
>JBCCJE010000131.1:0-9612 GCA_039027925.1 Bacteroidota bacterium | reverse complement strand
GGACTACAACCTACACGTAAGACCGATACTTTCAGATAAGTGTTTTGCTTGTCATGGGCCTGATGCCAATACTCGAGAAGCTGGTTTAAGATTGGATACCGAGGAAGGAGCGTTTACTATGCTGAAGGAGTATGAAAACCAGTTTGCGCTAGTCAAAGGGAAACCACACGAGTCGGTCGCCTTTTTAAGAATGACTTCTACCGACGAGGCGGAAATGATGCCTCCTCCAAATTTTAATGTGCGCGTAAACGAAGAGGAGATTAAAATTATCAAAAAATGGATCGAACAAGGGGCAGAATATCAACCTCATTGGGCATTTGTACCACCCACCAAGCCCGATAATTTGCCTAAGATTAAGAACGAGGCGTGGACGTCTAATGAAATTGACTACTTTATTGTTAAAAAAATTGAGGCAGTTGGATTGACTCCCAATGAAAAAGCAAGCAAAGAACGCTTACTAAAACGAGTGGCCTTTGACCTGATTGGACTTCCTCCTTCTCTTGAATTACAGGAGCAATTTCTGAGTGATGATTCGGAGAAGGCTTACGAGAATCTCGTAGATAGTTTATTAGCGAACAAGCATTACGGGGAAAAAATGGCAGTGCATTGGCTAGATGTTGCTAGATATGCAGATTCACATGGCTATCAAGATGATGGACTTCGAACCATGTGGCCATGGCGAGACTGGGTGATTCATGCTTTCAATCAAAACTACACTTATGATAAGTTTCTGACCTGGCAATTGGCAGGAGATTTACTACCTGATAAAAATGAAGAAACCCTACTCGCGACTGGATTTAATCGGAATCATAAGATCACTCAAGAAGGCGGAGTGATTGATGAAGAATATCGGATTGAATATGTAACGGATCGTACGAATACTTTTGGTAAGGCTTTTCTGGGCATGACCTTCGAGTGTGCCAAATGTCACGACCACAAATACGACCCCATTTCTCAAAAGGATTATTTCAAAACCTTCGCCTTTTTCGATAAAGTGCCCGAAAAAGGTATCGTAGGAACTTTTGATGCCTCTTTCGCAGACCCACCAAACATGACGATTACGGATGAAATGGTCAACGATATACTAACCTTTATTAATAAAAAAGATACCACAGAGGACATACAAGTGATGGTCATGCAAGATGCTGTTGGTATCCGTACCACTCACGTTTTAGGAAGAGGTAATTATGATGCCAAAGAAGAAATAGTGGATTTTGGTACACCTAGTGCTATTCTTGATTTTGATACCCTGCAATATGCCCCCAACCGATTAGGATTAACGCAATGGCTTTTGAGTGAGCAACATCCGCTGACAGCTAGGGTATTTGTCAATCGTATCTGGATGGAATTCTTTTCCAACGGAATCGTAAAAACCGTGGGTGATTTTGGTATGCAAGGAGATTTACCTACACACCCAGATTTATTAGATTGGTTGGCAGTAGATTTTCGAGAAAATGGTTGGAACATTAAGCGTTTGATAAAAAAGATAGTGATGTCTTCCACTTACAGGCAATCATCAATTGTCAGCAAAAAACAACTACAAAAAGACCCAGAGAATATTTATTTATCAAGAATGCACAGGAATAGACTGAGTGCAGAAATGATTAGAGACCATGTACTAGCAAGTAGTGATTTGCTGAATAAAGAAATTGGTGGACCTAGTGTAAAACCCTACCAGCCCGATGGCATCTGGGCGGCAGCGACTTCAGGTAGGGGGTCTCTGCAAAAATATATTCGTGATACGGGAGCGGATTTATACCGACGAGGAATGTACACTTTTATAAAAAGGACGGTGCCCCCTCCCGTCATGCTCACTTTTGATGCCTCGACCCGTGACCAATGTGAAGTACGGCGCCTATCAACCAATACCCCACTTCAGGCTTTGGTAATGCTCAATGACCCTACGGTATTAGAGGCAGCCAGAGTACTGGCAGAAGACTTGTGTAAAGGTGATTTAAGTCAGGAGGAAAAGGTAACAACTGCATTCGAGCGAATCGTTTGCCGTACGGCAAAAAGGAATGAAAAACAGTTATTGATAGATTATTTGAAAGAACAAACAGAATATTTTACTGGTGCGACAGAGCAAGCAAAAGCATTTTTAGCCGTAGGCGAATTTCCTATACACAAGGAGAGAAATGACATAGAAGTAGCTGCATTAATGCAAGTGATTCACACCATTTATAATATGGAAGAAGTAATCGTAAAAAGCTAAAAGAAATGGAAAAACAACAGTTAGAACGTGGATTAAATATCAATCGAAGGCATTTTTTAGGGAAAGCTGCACTCGGATTAGGTAGTGCTGCCTTAGGTTCCTTATTGATTCCTGATTTGTTTAAAAATAGCTCGGTAGCAGATGATGAATTACCACTAAATCTGACACACTTTGCCCCCAAGGCCAAGCGCATCATTATGCTTTTTCAAAATGGGGCACCTTCCCAGTTAGAAAGTTTTGATTATAAGCCCTTGTTAAATAAAATGTATAACGAAGACCTTCCTGAGTCTATTCGTAAAGGGCAAAGAATTACGGGGATGACATCCTGGCAAGAGAGACTGCCTTTAGTAGGGTCGAAGTTTGAGTTCAAGCAATATGGACGAGCGGGGACTTGGGTAAGTGAGTTATTTCCTAATATTGCATCCATAGTGGATGATATTTGCGTGATAAAATCCATGCACACCGAGGCTATTAATCACGACCCCGCACTTACTTTTTTTCAGACAGGCGCACAACAAGGTAATCGCCCGAGTATGGGGGCATGGATGAGTTACGGGCTGGGTAGCGAGAATAAAAACCTGCCTGCTTTTTGTGTGCTACTTTCCAGAGGAAAAGGAAATGGACAGGGTGTCTATTCCAAACTTTGGTCCAATGGTTTTTTAGATAGTGTCCATCAAGGGGTACAGTTTAGTGCGAGTGAGGATCCCATTCTCTATTTGAATAATCCAAAGGGAATCGACAAAAAAGGAAGAAGGCAAATGCTAGACCATCTAGCTTCTCTCAACGAAATCAGTTATCAAGAATTTGGTGATCCAGAAATTCATTCTCGTATTCAACAGTACGAAATGGCTTTTCGAATGCAAACCTCAGTACCCGAAGTTACGGATATATCCAAAGAACCTGACCACGTCATCAAGATGTACGGTGCGGACTGCATGATTCCTGGTACCTATGCCTCCAATTGTCTATTGGCTAGAAAACTCTCGGAGGCGGGTGTACGCTTTGTACAACTTTATCATCAAGGTTGGGATCAACACGGTAGGCTTCCTTTTGAAATGCCTAGACAAGCATTGGATGTGGATAGAGCCTCGGCGGCACTTATCAAAGATCTGAAGCAAAGAGGACTCCTTGATGAAACACTCGTCATCTGGGGTGGCGAATTTGGTAGAACCAATTATTGTCAAGGAAAACTCTCGCCCGACAATTACGGTCGAGATCATCATCCAAGATGCTACAGTATGTGGATGGCGGGTGGTGGTGTGAAAAAGGGCATTACTTACGGCGAAACGGACGAGTTTGGTTATAATATTGTGAAAGACCCTGTGCATATACACGACCTCCAAGCTACGATTCTTCACCTAATGGGACTTAATCACGAGAAATTAACTTTTAAACACTTAGGCAGAAGGTTCAGATTGACAGATGTCCACGGCCACGTAGTAAATGATATCTTAGCATAACCATGAAGAAACTAGAACAAATTGGTTCAAACGCAATATTTGCCTTGCTCTGTTTAATGACAGTACTTTTATTTTTCGAAGAGCAAGTTGAAATACCTTACTGGTTACAGCCGATGGGTAGGATGCACCCGTTGTTGTTACATCTTCCAATTGGGTTTATCGTCTTACTGGTTTTAGGTAATTTATTGCAAAAGCAAATTGATACAGCATCTTTTGAAAAAGTAAATAAATTTTTGTTATTGCTAACTGCATTGACAACTGTTATTGCTGCCGTTATGAGACTATTTTTATCGCTCGAAGAGGGTTATTCTTCCGACTTAGTGAATATCCATAAATGGTTAGGTGCAGGAACAGCTTATTTGATGTACGTGCTAGTTTTGTCTTATGGCAACAAAATACTTTACAATACGCTGCTTTACACTAGTTTCCTAGGTGTGATCTTAGCGGGGCATTATGGAGCAAGTCTGACGCACGGTGAAGATTTTTTAACCGAGCCCTTGCAGGCGGAGGAAGTAGTAGTGTTGGATAAAAATGAGCCTGTCTTCACTTCGTTGATTCAGCCTATTTTAGCATCCAAATGCAAAAGCTGCCACAATGAAGGAAAACACAAAGGAGACTTAGACATGAGCACCTTAAAAAAAATGCTCAAAGGTGGAGAGCATGGCCCTTTATGGGAGGCTGGAGATATTGCAAGGAGTGCTTTGATTCAAAGAGCAGTTTTACCTTTAGATAATAAAAAACATATGCCCCCCAAAGGAAAACCACAACTGACCAATGACGAGTTGGAACTTTTAAAAAACTGGGTAAAGTACGGAGCAGATACGAAAAGTACAATTGCCGATCTAGCAGAGGAAGATGCTTTGAAGTTGACGATTGGACAATACACCGATAAAATGCAACTTGCTGAGGAAACTACCTATGATTTTGACTTTGCTAGTAAAGAATTAGTGACCTCTCTGAACGCACCTTACCGAAGTATAAAGCAAAAATCGGTAACTTCTCCTGCTCTGGAAGTTACTATTGTGGGAAGGCATACTTTTGATGAAAAGAGTTTTCAGGAGTTGATGCAAATCAAAGAGCAAATCGTCACGCTGAATATGGCATACAATCCCGCTGATGACGAAATATTTGAAGTGATTACTCAACTCAAAAACCTTGAAACCCTCAACTTGAATTTCACCAATATCACGGGTAACAAATTACATTTGCTTAACCAATGTCAACAACTAAAATCAATTTCTTTGGTAGGAACAGCAATAACTGAGCAACAGGTTTTAATGCTAAAGGATTTACCTCACTTACAAAAGTTATTCTTATGGGATACGCCAATAGCTGATGCAAAGGTTATTGAACTTCAAACAACATTAGGTATTGAAGATGTTCAAAAAGGCGTTCAGGAAAAACAAGACGAATTATTGAGCCTAACGCCACCTGTTTTGGAAGGTGCTAAAAATATCCTTTCCATTGGAGAAAAAATAGTACTGAGTCACAAGTTAAACGGGGTGGAAATTCGCTACACTAACGATGGAACCCACCCCGACAGCAGTTCAACCTTATATCAAGCAGCACTCGACTTCAAGGAAGAAGTAACTATTAAAGCAATCGCTATCAAAGATGGTTGGAAAAGTAGTGAAGTCGCTGCTTTTACATTTAGAGAAAAAGGGTATATCCCACAAAATATTGAGCTTCTGTATGCTGCCCAAACGCCGTGGAGAGGCAAAGGAATTAGATGCTTGACGGATGGCGAACAAGGGAAAATAGGGGAGTTACCCTACGTCTCTTGGCTAGGTTTCAGAGATGTGCCTTTTGTGGCGCTAGCTGATTTGGGAGAAAATCCAATAGCCTTGGATAGCATCGGTATCAGCTATGGTATAAGTCATT
Organism: Bacteroidota bacterium; assembly: GCA_039027925.1. Lineage (GTDB taxonomy): Bacteria > Bacteroidota > Bacteroidia > Chitinophagales > Saprospiraceae > CAJQQY01. The sequence goes on along the minus strand of JBCCJE010000131.1, from coordinate 4,059 downwards.
GGCGAAAATGTGCACCACCCGATTGGATTGAAATTTATGGTGGTAATAGTGAAGATGATTTGACTTTACTTAACAATAAAAAGGTTGGCTTTGGGGATTCGAAAATAAACAATGTAGCTATTCTTGATTATCTTCGTATCAAAGGTGGAAAATTTAGATATTATAAAATTGTGGTTCATCCGATAGAAAAATTTCCTGAATGGCATACCCATAAAGGTAAAAAGGGGAGTGTTTTTATTGACCAGCTTTTTTTCCATTCCAAAGAAATATCACAACTGTCATTGAATAGATGAGGTGTAAATATTTAACAAATGACCATCGTAAAGATTAAATTTTGGGGCATTTTTGCCGTTTTATGTTTGGTCACTTTTCAAGTCTTAGGTCAACAACAACTCAATTTTGAAATCACCAAATTTGACCTACCAATTCCATCAAGAGCCAATACGATCTTAGAAGATAAATACGGATTTATCTGGGTGGGCGCACTCAATGGATTATGGCGATACGATGGGAGGAGTTTTAAGCATTATCAAAAAGAGGCCAGAGACAGTACGGCGCTCACTGATAATAATGTAAAAGCCTTATATGAGGATAGCGAAGGCACACTATGGGTAGGTACTTACGGTGGTGGTTTGTTAAAATACCATCGAGCTTGTGATTGTTTTCAGCGATACATACATGAACCTGATAACCCCAATAGTTTAAGTTTTAATGAAGTGCAAGTCATTTTTGAATCCTCCCAAAAGCAGCTTTTTGTAGGAACAGATGGCAGGGGATTGGACTTGTTTGATAGAGCAAAAGAAACCTTTACCAACTATCGTTTTTCCGAATCTGACAGTACTACCATAAGTCACAATAACGTCCTTTCCATCGCAGAAAGTGAGGAAGGGACTATCTACGTGGGTACGTGGATCGGATTAAATATTTTTAACCCAATTACGGGAAAATTCCAGCGTATTTTGAAACCCAATCAAGGGACGCCCCAAGCGCATTTTTCTTTAGCCTACTTTAGCGATAAACTGATTACTAATCATTTTGATTATTTAGATAACCAGAAACACTTAGAAAAATTACCAATTACGGATCATTGGTCGGCTGATTTCCTGCTTGATAAAAACAACCGTTTTTGGACGTTGGGTAGTCAGGGAGTGACTATTTATGATACCTTATTCCGACAAAAAAGTATTATTCCTTATCCTCAACTAACCGATAAATTTAATGAAGACAGGTTTACTTTTGCGAACGCTAAAAAAAATGGCAAAATCTGGTTGTTGAATATATCAACTGGTCAATTATTGCTAATCGAAGAAAAACCTAAAATATACGAGCAATTTCTGACCGATAAAACGACTCATCAAATTATTCATCAAGGAGACTATTTTTGGACAGTACAGGGTAAATCCATTTTAGTTTATCACCATAAAGAACATTCCTTAGACACCGAGTTAGTAGGCTTTACCAACCCCGTCATTACTAAAAGTAACCGAGGAGGTGTCTGGGTCGTAGATGGTGATAAGTATAGTTATTACCATGCTGCGGGTAAAAAGCAGGCTACCTTTGACATGCCCATTAATTATTATCCCATAACTGCGATGGAGTCGCTAGATAATCACTTATGGGTCGGTAAAATTTTGGGGGCTAACAAATATAAGCTAGATACGGATATATATACTCCCTTTGATGGCGATCCCAACCAACCCAACGGGATTGGTTATTTTCATCAAACGAACGTTATTTTTCAAGATTATTTTGGCAATATTTGGATAGGAACTGATGGTGATGGTTTGAAGAAATATCAAGTAGATGACGATTCGTTTGTGCATTACCGACACGTTATCGGAGACGAGGCTAGCATTAGCAGTAACTTTGTGCATCAAATTTTTGAAGATAGTCAACATAATCTGTGGATGGGTACGAGAAGTGGCTTATGCCGTTTGGACAAACAGACCAATACTTTCATCCGTTGTGAGGAAGGTATATTAAAAGACCAAACTATTCATGCGATTCAAGAAGGACAAAATGGTGAATTATGGTTAGGTACACTAGGAGGCCTGATTAGGTATCATCCCAAAACGGGTGAAAATCGAATCCTCAACGAAGAAGATGGTATCCTCTCCAACGAATTGAATAGTACTAGCCTTAAATTGGAGGATGGATGTTTGGTATTTGGTACCCGAAATGGGCTGATGGTTTTCGATCCAAAAGCAGTTCAACCGAGTAGTGATGTCCCCAATATCTATTTTTCGAAGCTGTGGATTAATAATGAACTTGTCCGACCTGGCTCAAAATATATTGCCCAAAATATCGAAGTCGAGGAAGAAATTTTAATGGACTATCAAGATAGCAAATTTGAGTTGTCATTTGCCGTTATTCATTTTAAAAATAATCAACGTTGTCAATATGCCTACAAGCTAGAGGGATTTGACGACAACTGGACGGAGATTAGCGGCGAACCTAAAGCTACCTACACCAATATTCCACCAGGTAAATATTTATTCCAAGTAAAAGCGAGTAATGCAGATGGTATTTGGGATGAAAACTACAAACAAATCAGAGTAACCATTGAACCTGCCTTTTGGCAAATAGGATGGGTGCAACTATTAGGGATGCTGCTATTTGGTTTTACATTTTTGTTTTTATTTAGCTTGTACATCAAAAGAGAAAGGGCTAGAAATCGCTTTGAACTTGAAAAAGCTAGGGTACAACAAGCAGAAGAAATTACTCAATTAAAATTGAGGTTTTTCACCAACATTTCTCACGAGCTAAGAACGCCGCTGACCTTAATTACCGCCCCCTTGAATAAATACATTCAGTCTAATGTGATGCCAAAGGCAAGCGTATTGGAAATGATGTACAAAAATAGTAATCGCCTTTTGGAGTTGGTCAATCAAGTGCTTGATTTCAGAAAATTAGAAAATAACCAACAAACCTTAAATGTACGTTCGCAAAAGAACCTCTTGCTACTTAATAATATTCACGCTGCCTATTCTTACTGGTCGGAAGACAAGCAAATTGATTTTGTATTAAACCTTCCAAAGACAACACACTACTGCTACTTCGATGCGGATGTAGTCGAAAAAATAGTAACCAACTTGATATCCAATGCCTTTAAATTCACGCCCGAACAGGGGCGTATTGAATTAACTGCAACCTTTCAAGATATTATTGAGAGCGATAAAGATAGAGTAGTGGAATCGGGTAATTTATCCATTGTCGTTAAAGACACGGGAGCAGGTATTCCATTAGCGAAACAACAGCAAATTTTTGAACGTTTTTATCAACTGAACGATAATGCTAGCCCTTCTTACGGAAGTGGAATCGGTTTATCGTTGACCAATCAATTAGTAAAATTGCACGGTGGAACGATCCAATTACAAAGTGTGGAAGGAGTCGGTACGTCATTTATGGTTGCTCTTCCAATCGGTCGAAAGCAATACGTTTCCATAGTAGATACGGAGGAATTGACCACCAACTCCATCAAGCAAGCCAACCAAGTTCAAATTCTTATCGCCGAAGACAACGAAGATATTAGAAACTATCTAGCAGATGAATTAGGAGAAAAATATGTAGTAAGTGCCGTCAGAAATGGAAAGGAGGCCTTAAAAATAGCCCTATCCACCATACCCGACCTGATTATTAGTGATGTAATGATGCCCGAAATGGATGGCATTCAGCTGGCTAATCAAATCAAAAGCAATGAATTGACTGCCCACATTCCGTTCCTTTTTCTAACTGCCAAAGGGGCTATCCATGATAAGTTGACTGGATTATCAACGGGCGCAGAAGACTACATTCAAAAACCCTTCAACGTGGAGGCAATCAAACTAAAAGTCAAAAATATATTGGAAAACCGCAAACGACAAATCGAGAAATTCAATAACACACCCGTCGAATCTTTAGAAATTAAGGAAGATAAATTTTTGCAAAAGGTTAATGCCATTATCCTCGAAAATTTAGCTGACCCTACTTTTTCGGTAGAAATCCTCAGTCAACAACTCTCCATCGGCAGGTCGCAATTATACCGAAAATTATTAACCATGACTGGTAAATCAACCATCG
>JBCCJE010000130.1:0-9620 GCA_039027925.1 Bacteroidota bacterium | reverse complement strand
ATTCTGCAAGAACTGATGAGTAAGTATTGGCCCGATGCGGTAGCTATTCAATAGTTGAATTTTTTTAGCGTTTTGAGAAGAGAACGGCGATAATTTAGATAGTCTTTTGTTAAGATTTTTTTTGTAGATACATTGTTTTTATCCGCCGCTATTTTTTCCTTAAAATCGTAAATTTTATAAAGAAAAAAAATGGTTTTATCCTACGTAGGATAAAACCACTTTTTTTTTAGCCTAAGTTCCGTATGTGAAATCAACGGATTCGACTCCCAACCAAAACTATCTTTTTACCATAAATTTCTTCACCACACTTTCTGCTGCCGCTGCTATTTTCAAAAAATAAATACCTGAGTCAAAGCGGCTTACATCAATCGGGATTAGGTATTTATTTTTTTCCAAAGTCAATTGCGCTCGGTGAATTTCTTGACCTGCCATATTCAAGATGCTGACTTGGGCAGTTGTATTTTTGGTAGCGTAAAAGCCCACGTTCAATGTTTCTTCCGCAGGGCTAGGATAAATTTTTACCCATTCCAAAAACGTATCACCAACTTCAGCAGAGGTAGAAGATTCCGTTTCTGAGGTAGAATGATTGACCGTGACCACATTGCCGACTTGCGCATCGGAACAACCCACGAGCATAATATCATCCAAGAAAAGCCAGTTTTCATCTTCCGCAGCGTTGCACTTGAATCTCAGCACCGTGGCATCAACGAACGCTCCCGCAACGGTAATTTCCTCCTGATGCCTTTCGCCATTTTCAAAATGAGTTTGGTAAAACCACGCTTGCAGGGTCTCAAAACTTTGTCCGCCATCTCTGGAAATTTCTAACGAAAAATGATCCGTAGCCTGCTGCATGTTTTTTGTTATAAAAGAAAAACTGATCGTCAGTCCGGAAAAATCTGCCAATCCAAGATACTGTGATTTCAACACCGCACTAGGCGAGTCATCCCTTAGGCGCACACAGTACGATCCACTATTGGCGTAAGGGGCATCCTCCACATCTCGCCGACAATCCGCTCCACCATCCTGCCAAATACCCCAGCCCGCTTCAAAATCCGTAGTGTTATAATGTACCAATGGGCAAGTGGATTGCCCCGAATTAGGCATGATAAAAACAGCGTAATCTTCTACTTCTCCAAACTCAAAGTTTTCGCAAGCAGTAGGTACGCCCTGCCATTTCATGCTGATACGCATACGTGTCAGCCCGATTGGAACGTGAGGAGGAATGGTGAAAAAACCATTGACTGCCGTGGTAGTTGGTCCCGCTTGAAAAACAGTTTCTCCGGGATCATCAAAATCAAAATCCCGATTGAAGTCAATCCAAACCTTCCAGACTTCTTCGTAGGTAGGCCCCAAAAATCCCGGAACGAGCAAGATAGGATTTAGGCTATTTTGTTCTAGTTCGGCCACGTACGTCGTATGATCTCCGTAGCCTTCATCGTTACCGCTGAAGTGACTGATCGTTGCAAATTTTACGAAGTCAATCCATTCGTTGGTGGCGTTGAGTCCGCTACTTGGGCAGTAGCCAGAAGGTGAAGGAGTTATATTTATAATTTCGATTTGATCTATCTGCTGACAATCGTTCATGTCCGTGACGGTGACGGTGTAGATTCCAGCACTTAGATTTTGGATAGTAGCGGTTGTTGCTCCGTTGCTCCAATCGTAAAAATAATTGGGAGTACCTCCTTGAACAATCGCCGTAGCAGAACCATTATTTCCGTTGGTCACATTGGTTCTTGATAGCTGCAAGGAGAGCAAGGGTGGTTCTTGAATCTGAACAGTTGCCGTGCCCGAAAAATTTCCGTCGGTAGCAGTAACCACGTGCGTACCCACAGCGAGATCATTGACATTTTCGCCGATCATGCCGTTGCTCCATTGGTAAGTGTAGTTACCATTTCCTCCCGTAGCCGCCACCATAGCCGCTCCGTCACTCGCTCCAAAACACGAAATATCCGTAATGTACAATACCTCAACAGCAAGCACCGAACCTCCCGTATTTCCCAAAGAGACGGTCTTAACTGCACTACACGACGACGCATCAGTCACGGTGACGGTGTAAGTTCCAGCACTCAAATTATTGATAGTGGGAGAAGCCTGCCCGGTACTCCACAGGTAGGAAAATCCCGCAACGCCGCCCGAACCAACAGCCGTAAGTGTGCCATTATTATTGCCCGTAGGACTAGGATCTGTTTGTAAAATACTAATATTCAACGCAGGAGGTTGGGAAATACTAATGGACAACGAAGTGGTGGACACGCCATCCGAAACGGTCACAGCGTAATTTCCCGCACCAAGATTATTGGCCGTAGCCCCCGTAGCACCGTGATCCCAGAGGTAAGTATAACTTCCCGTGCCGCCCGTAGCAACTACGGTGATCCAGCCATCATTTGCTCCAAAACACGAAACGTTATTCCCCGCTCCGATACTCACCGTCAAGGGATTTCCCATACTGGAAGGAATACAAAAACTGGTAGAAATGGCATTGGTAAATTGACCACCCGTAGCTAGAGTCGTACCCGTAGAATTTTCGGTTAACGAAAAATTTCCTTGCCCTTGTAGGCAGCACATGCCATTTCCTTGGCTATCAAAAACCGTCAATTCGTAACATCCATCGTCCAAGCAAATCTCTTCCGTAATTGTATTGTTGGAAAAACTGGAACTGTAGTTGCCGCCCGCAGCGACGGTGCTTCCGTTGGTATTTTTAATTTCCCAAGAGGTTTGGTTCGGAAAATTATCAAAAGTCAAGTTCATCGTTAGGTTACTAGCCTGTGATAAAAACGAATTGGAAAAACTATCATTGGAAGGATTATCATCCACTTGCATATTGGGATAGCTCGTGGTAGCTGTCATAGTACTATTTCCATTTGTAAAACTAATGTTATCCAACGTCACGATAGCAGTAGCGTTGCTCGCCAGACTCCCCGTCCAATTGAAGGTATTATTGATAGCACCGTTTACGCCGTAAGTAATGGTCACGGAAGTCAAGGTGTTTGTTCCAAAATTTTTTAAGATCACTTCGGGGCTAACCGAATTATAACAAACCATTCCCGTAGGTGTATTTATTCCCGTGATTCCTGCGTCGTTGGTAGCAGCGGGGGGAGGAGGGGGATTGGTATTTCCTCCGAGGGCAGCGGCGGCGTTGATTTTTCCGTAGCCTAATTCTGGCGACCAAGTACCGTTGGGCTGGCTTGCGTAGGTCGTATAATTATACCCTCCCACCTTATCAGTTGTGGATTCCAACGCATACCGTGCTTCGTCAGCGGTCAGGCTAGGATCGTGAGAAAGTATCAAAGCCATCACTCCCGCAGCGTTGGGACAAGCGGAAGAAGTACCGTTAAAATTATTAGTGTAGTCGCCTGTGGTGTAGCCATTTCCTCCAGCGATGTCCGTAGTAAAAATCTTGACACCGGGCGCCGCTACGTCCGCTCCGTTGCCATAATTAGAGCCCCACCAGTATTCGTTGTCGCAAGAAGTAGGACTTTTTCGCTGATGACACATACTCATCGCCACTACGGCAATTGTGGGTTCGTAAGCAGCTGGATAGCTCACCAAACTGTTATCATTACCCGCCGCAAAAAGTACGGGTGTACCGAGTCCTCCCCGCCCGTTGTTGACTGCACCGTCAATAGCGGCATTGATGACAAAAGAAGCACTCCCCCCTCCCCAAGAGTTAGAGAGGACATCGGCAGCTCCATTTTGCCACGCCCAGTTGATACCGTTGGCTATCCACGTGCTGTTGGTCACCCAAGCATTACCAGCACCGTAACCGATCCGAACTGGAATAATTTTACAATCATAAGCTACCCCTGCTCCCCCCAGATTATTATTTCCCGCCGCCGCCACGATGCCCGCACAAGCCGTTCCGTGAGCATCATCGCCAGCGGGAGCACCGGCACTTCCTTGACCCGTTGCGTCGAACCCCGGCAACAGATTGGGTAACAAATCTGGATGAGTCAAATCTACACCTTCATCAATGATTGCTACCTTGATAGAAGCCGATCCCGTAGCAATATTCCAAGCCTCAAAAACATTCATGTCCGCTCCAGCGATGCCTCCGTACGCTGCTGTGTTTTGTCCATCGTTGCGGAGTGACCATTGAGCGTTGACGGAAGGATCATTGGTATTGAATGGCTTTAAGATTTTTAGAAAATTGGGTTCGGCAGATTGGAATAAGCCAGATTCGTGTAGTTGGTTAGCCAACGTTAAAGCATTGTTATTATCGGATACCGTAATTTCTAAAAGGTAAGGATCGAACGGATTTTGGAGATAGCTCGCTACGCCTACGAAATCATTGAAGAGTATTTGCTCAATGGTCGAAAGCTGATTCAAGTTAATTAACCTTAGTAAAACTTGATCGGTAACGGCAGAGAATGTTCCATCGGTGTGGGTATAAAAATGATGGGCGTAGGCTACATTTTCGTTGGCTTTGATATTTTGTAGTAAGGTATTTACATCTGCATCTGTTTGGATATTTTCGGTATCAATAATTCGTACTTGGGGAGCGGGTAGGAGGAGTTGAGTTTCTAATTTTAAAAAATCATCCTGTGCGTCGAGAATTTGATTTTGTGTTTCTAGTCCTACGGTGGATTTGAATTTGACCAAAATTTTTTCGTTGGAAATGTTGAGGTCAATTATTCCATTTGGGGAGTGGTAGTAGTTTTGAGCATGAAGAGTTTGGGCTAGGCACAATAGGATGCCTAGCAAAATTGTAGCATTTCGCGGTAACATAGATAAATGGGTTTTTAGGAAATTTTAAAATGAATTTTTTAAACTATGCTCGTGGGATAGGAGTGATAATTATCAATGGCAATTTTTAATGGCAATTTTCAATGACAATAACAATGACAATAGCAATGATAATGAATGATGAAGGGGAAAACTAAGGCGTGGAAAAATGAAAGGGGATGATTTTGGATTAAATATCTTGATTTGATATTACGATTTTATTAATATGAAAAAACTAAAAGGTGAACTGATTTTTGGCAACCATTTGTAAATTTTATGTTCGTCCGAATTTTCGTAGCATTTTATATTTAAGGAATGGAAAAATAGCTTGATAAATTAGTCAATTAATCTGCATACCTATTGTGATACTTATGAGATGTTCATATTGTCCACCAGGGTCAACATTAAATCGGTAAAATGTAGGTCGGTAAATGACGCCCGAGTAAAATTTTCCTTTGATGAAATAATTTACTTGCCCTTGAACACCCAACGCTGCGTAGGATTCTGATCTTGGCTCTAGGGATGTCGTGGCTATAACTTCCTCGGGCACTCTCAAACTCCATTTGTTATTTCCAAAAGTTAAACCATAGCTGAATAACCACCTTTTGAATAGCTTATTGTAAGCAGTAGTAAGGTAGATTGAGGACATGATTTCGTATTCGCTATCAATACCTGGGGATGCTGGAACGGGTAAAAAAAAGTCAGTATTGGCACTTCCTGATAAGGAAAAGAAAGTATTTTTTGACCTATAATAATCTAGCCCTAATTCAAATCCCCAAAATCCAGTATTGATGATTCTTCTATTCTCCGTTGGTGGTCGCAGATTAAAAATATTGATATAAGGTAAAGAATAATGGAATCCAATTTTTTTCTCTTTTTCGTCCACTTGAGAAAATGAACATATCGTACTCAAGAAAATTAGGGGAAGTGTAGTTAGAGTAAATCCAAGGTATTTTTTCATAGGTAGTTTTAATTTAATATCTTCTTTTTTGAGTTAATGTTGTCACGGTAGATGGAACATACTTTTCTACTACCGATTCAAGGGTGTTTCATCTTACGGTTAGTGTCTCAAAGCGAGCGTTGGTTACTAACATATTCGATTACTTTGGGAAAAAATCCGTTAAACTCTTGCGTAAATGCCTCTTTTTGTTCCAGCAGATGATCTACCACGTGATCGAAGTATTCGGGCTTCGAAACTCTCTCCGTCAATCTCAGGAAGGTATAGCGTATCCCTTTTTCCGTTTTATAATTTTGTAGCCATTGGTGAGCCACCATTTGTGGTAATCGCCTTTGTAATTTTTCGGGTAATACGTTCATTCTTTTTTCCAAAATCTGATAAACTTTATTACAAAAATCGTCCAAGCTCTCTTCCGAGTACCGATCAAAATTATTAGCCAACAGATAATCATAAAAAACATCTACGATCACGGGCGCATATTTACGATGATCTTTTTGTAGCCGACGTGTTCCTTGCTTTACGAGCGGATGCGTGTCGGTGTAGCTATCTATCTGCCGATGCAGGATGATACCTTTTTGTATGGCATCCGAGTAATTTTTCATCTCCTTATTTCGGATAAAGTCAGCGATAAAATTTCCCAGCAGGAGGTCTTCATTATCCCGAGCAAGAAAAAGATGAGCTAAAAAATTCATACTAGAATAATTGTCAAAACTTATTTGTAAAAAAACTATCTTTGCGCCGTTTTTTTCACCTACAAGTATGATAACCTTTTAGAGATTTCGAGTAGGCATCATTCTTATTTCCCTGAGTTTTCGGGGCAGGCTTAATTTATCATTTTTAATTCTCAATACATGGCTCTTAAATGTGGAATCGTAGGACTACCAAATGTAGGAAAATCTACGCTATTTAATGCACTCACTTCGGCAAAGGCACTAGCTGCTAATTATCCGTTTGCCACCAAAGAACCCAATCTTGGAATCATCACCGTTCCAGATGAGCGGCTCGATAAACTGACCGAGATAGTCAATCCGAAGAAAACCCTGCCCACCACAGTAGAGATTTTGGACATCGCTGGACTCATCAAAGGAGCGAGCAAGGGGGAAGGTCTCGGCAATCAGTTTTTGGCAAATATCAGAGAAGTAGATGCTATCGTCCACGTCGTTCGGTGCTTTGAAAATGATAATGTGATCCACGTTGATGACTCCGTTGATCCCGTCAGAGATAAGGAAACTATTGACATGGAGTTGATTTTAAAAGATATGGAGACAGTAGAAAAGCGTTTAGAAAAACTAAAGAAGCAAGCCAAAACGGGGCAGAAGGATGATGTCAAAATGGTAGCATACGGTCAAATGATCCTCGAACACCTCGAAGCTGAAAAACCAGCGAGGATGTTGGACTTGGATGCAGAAGCGAAGGACTTATTGGATAGCATGATGCTACTGACTGCCAAACCAATTTTGTACGTCTGCAACGTTGACGAGAATGCCGTAATCGAAGGCAACGAACACACTACTCGATTCAAGGAAGCGATCAAAGGAGAAAACGCCGAAGTGCTCTTCGTGTGTGCGGGCATGGAAGCGGAGATTGCGGATTTGGACACCCAAGAAGATCGAGCACTTTTTTTGGAAGAAATGGGATTAAAAGAACCCGGAGTGAATCGAGTGATTCGCTCTTGCTACAAACTCCTCAACCTCATTACCTATTTCACGGCGGGAGAAAAAGAGGTTCGAGCGTGGACGGTTGAAAAAGGGACACTCGCTCCGCAAGCCGCTGGCGTTATCCATACTGATTTTGAAAAAGGATTCATTCGGGCGGAGGTCATCAAGTATAATGATTACGTTGCTTTAGGTTCGGAAGCCGCCGTAAAAAATGCAGGTAAAATGGGGGTAGAAGGCAAAGGATACGAAGTAATAGATGGGGATATTATGCACTTTCTTTTTAATGTTTAAAAATTAAATATTTGATGATTCATACCATTGACCTCAAGTTTAAAGATAATCATAACGCAATCGCATCATTTTTAGTAGAGACCGACAAAGGGCCTATCCTGATAGAGACGGGACCACATTCTACGTACCCTCATTTGCAAAAGGGTATAGAAAAAGCGGGCTACCAACCTAGTGATATCCAACACGTATTTTTGAGTCATATCCACCTTGACCACGCTGGGGCAGCGTGGGCATTCGCCGAGTTAGGGGCAAAAATATACGTTCATCCTCGCGGTGCGAAGCACCTTATCTCCCCCGAAAGATTAATGAGTTCGGCTAAAAGGATTTACCAAGATCAAATGGATAGCTTGTGGGGACAAATGAATCCCATTCCCGAAATACAAGTGATAATCTGCGAAGATCAATGTGTATATGATTTTGGAAATGTAACCCTTAAAGGATGGTACACTCCGGGGCATGCCGTCCACCACATTGCTTGGCAAATGGGAACGGCTCTCTTTGCGGGGGATGTAGCGGGCGTAAGAATCAACAATGGCATGATCGTACCACCCTGTCCACCGCCAGATATCAATATTGAGGATTGGATAGCTTCTCTCAATCTCATCAGAGGTTTGGAGCTCGAGGAAATTTATCTCACCCACTTTGATAAAATCACTGACATTAAAGATCATCTGAACATCCTCGAAAAGCGACTGATTGGATGGTCAAATTGGATAAAGCCCTACTTTGATGAGAAAACTGAAATCCAAACTATCATTCCCCTATTTTCTGCATACGTCATCAATGAACTCCGAGCATTTGGAATTGATGAGGTGGGCATCCAAAAGTACGAAGCTGCTAACCCGGCTTGGATGAGTGTGGCGGGTCTGTTGCGCTACTGGAAGAAAAAGACGGAACGGGAGCAAGAACGAAAGGAAGCGGGAACAGGGAAGTAAGCAGCGGGAGGAGTCTTTTAATTTTCCCCGCAACGGAAAGTTACCTGTTACGGAGTAACCTCCCGTTACCCGTAATTTTTTACGCTAAAAAATGTCAACTATCCAGATAAACTTATCGTTTTTTTTACTCTTTTTCTTTGCAAGTGATCTCCAAATCAGCCAATGCATTCATGTAGTAAATGTAAGCAGAGTAGGGAGAATCGTAGGGACTCAGGTAATCACGAGTAGCACCATCCTCGGCGTCCTTGGTATTGAGATAGTAAAAATGATCGGAGGTTTGTAGTTTGCTCCATACGTGAATCAGATTTTCATCCTTAGAGTTGATGACGGTATCTTCGAGCGAATATAGTTTTTGCAATGCTTCCTGCTGCATATTATTACCACTCCACGCTGATAAATCTTTTTCGGAATCTCTCCACGAGGACGGTACGTGAACATCATAAATACCATTCACACCTAGTTTGTCCACTTGGTCGGAGGCAGTCATAAAGTTGAGTCCAATCTCGGAAAGTTCACGGGGCAGTTGTTGGATAAATTCAAAAGCGCCCGTCTCTACCGATAAGTGCTGACCGAAGGTTTCGTAAGGCATAAAAATATTGACACAATCGCCTTTGTCTTCGCTGATCCATTTGGCGTATTTCTTAGGACTCAGCGGATATTCGCTCCATTTGGTATCCGTAAATTTATGCGTAAAGTCAGCGGAGAGTTTGTAGTTTTTGATAATCGTTTTTATCTTTTTGGTATTGGGAGAGGTGTAGAGATGATTGTACGAGCGTCCGTGTAAGTATTGTTGTAATCCTTCGGACATGACTCCTTTGAATCCCAATTTTTCCAATCGTCCCGCCAGATCATTACAATAAATCATACCCGTATTTCGAAATACTTTTGAGGTTTGTCCGAAATGTTCCTCTACTTTGGCTACATGTTTTTTGACCTGTCTTTCAAATTCCTTGAGGGAATAAAGGTAGGCTAGGCTATGGTAAAATGTTTGACCGATAAACTCTACTTGACCCGTTTGAGCCAGCGTTTTGAAAGATGCCAACACGTCGGGGCGGT
>JBCCJE010000129.1:0-9712 GCA_039027925.1 Bacteroidota bacterium | reverse complement strand
AAGAGTTACCACCAGTCCAGGCATTCGAGCCGCCATTACAGCAATCAAACAGTACATCAAAGTAAGATTATGATCAGGCAGTTATCGCAAAAGGTAGTACTGTTTGAAACGTCGGTCACTCGGTTATCGTAGCACTTACAATGAATGAATGAGTGAATGCTTGTCCCGAAACCTCGGGGATAGAATAGTACGTTGTGGATTTGTGCTTGACTGGTTGGGTATTACATTCTGTCCCCGAGGTTTCGGGACAAGCATTCTATCATTCATTCATTGTATCATTCTATCATTGTATCATTCATTCACTCATTGTATCATTCATTCGTTGACCATCATGAAAAACAAAAAGCAAGTCCTTTCCTGTATCCAGCCTACTGGTGATATGCACTTTGGCAATTACTTTGGTGCGGTTAAAAACTGGGTAGATTTACAAAAAGAATACGATTGCCTCTACGGGGTGGTAGATTATCACGCCATGACGATGCCCTATAATCCCCAAAAGTTGCGGAATGCTACGTGGGAGTTAATCTATAATCTGATGGCTACAGGGATCAATCCAGATCATCTTTTTATTCAGTCGCTGGTGCCGGAGCATGCGGAATTGTGTTGGATATTCAACTGCTTTACCTCCTACGGGATGTTGCAGCGCATGACGCAGTTCAAAGATAAAAGTGCGAAGAGTAAAGAAAGTGCGGATGACTTTATCTCGGCGGGATTGTTGGATTATCCCGTCTTGCAGGCGGCGGATATTTTGATTTATAGAGCTGATTATGTGCCTATCGGAAAAGATCAGGTACAGCACTTGGAGTTGACGCGTAATATTGCGCAGCGGTTCAATCATCAAATGAAAAAAGAATATTTCGTGATGCCCGAACCATTGCTAACCGAAATTCCCAAGGTACAATCAACTGCCGACCCTACCCGAAAAATGAGTAAAAGTGCTGGCGAAAAACATTACATCAATGTTTTTGGGGAGGAGGCGCGCATCCGCAAACAAATCCGATCAGCAGTAACCGATACTGGGGAAAGTACTGGATCAGAAATGAGTGCGGGAGTAGCTAACCTTTTTGGGTTGCTAAAGGCCAGCGGAAACGATGAAGCTCACACTGCTCTCCTGGAAGATTATCACGCTGGAAATCTGAAATACGCCGACCTCAAAGAAGCGGTGGCGAATGGACTGGTAGCTATCAGTAATGAGTTTAGAGCCAGAAAAGCGGAGATCACTTCCAACAAAAAAGAAGTCAAAAATAGAATAAAACAATCTTCTTACGAAATCAGAAAAATTGCGCAACAGACGGTGAAAGACGTAAAAGACCTAACGGGCTTAATCAACGTGAGATTCTAACTTCTGACTGCCCCTCTTTTGATCTTTTGGGAAAAATGAAAAATATAACAAAACATTTACTTTTCATTATTTTCGGCATTGGAGTTTACGCTTGCCATGCTCCTGCCATTTCCCAACGAGAACAAATCTTGACATCCGCAGTAGATTTTCTTTGGGAAAAACAAGCAGCGGACGGTGGGTGGCACAGCGAAACCCACGGTATTCTCAAGAGTGGTCAGTCGGTTTCTGCTTTCGTATTTTATAATTTGCTGCAAGTCCCGAAGGACATTTACCAACCTACCGAAGAGCAAATTACGAGTGCTTTAAATTTTTTAAGAAAAAATATTAAGGATGGGGTTCTAGGAAATTTTGATCCATTGATTTTGGACTATCCCAATTACGCCACAGCTTATGCGCTGAGGATTTTTTGGCACTTCGACTTGGCGGAAGATCAGCCGCTCCTCGACCACATGACGCAGTATTTAGTTCAGCAACAATTTACGGAACAAAGGGGTTTTTCCAAAAATCATCCAGCATACGGGGCGTGGGGTTTTGGGGAAAAATTTTTAGCAGAAAGCGTACACGGGCACGTGGACTTATCACACACCAGAAGAATCTTAGAAACGCTGCAACTCCTTGAAAATCAACCAGATAGCATTTTTAAAAATAGTCAAATCTTTCTTTCTCTACTACAAAAGGATACTACGGATACTAGGTCACATCCGAGTGGTGTATCTTCCGATCAAGTCAAATTCGATGGAGGATTTTATGCTTCTACCGTTACCGTTGCTACCAACAAAGGCAACTTGACTGCGGGAGAAAATCCGCTTTACCGAAGTTACGCTACTGCTACGGCGGATGGACTTTTAGCTTTGTTAGCAGCGGGCGTTAGTCAGTCCGATGCTAGGGTTCAAGCTGCGTTTCGCTGGCTACTAGATCATCCTCGGTGGGAGTATCCCGAAGGCATTCCGCACGATGATTTTAACCAATGGCATCGAGTGATGTTTTACTATCACTTAGCCGTCAGAAGCCAGGCTTACCGAGCCATGAAACATACTAAAGATTGGAAAAACGAAATTGTAAATGTTTTGTTAGGAAAACAATCAGCAGACGGTAGCTTCTCTAATCCGATGGGCGCAGCCAACAAAGAAGATGATCCATTGCTGGCTACGTGTTTTGTTTTACAGGCACTTTTATAATTTCCGCAAACTATAACAATTCATTTGCAAACTCCAACGCGCGTTTTTCTGACCACGCAAACTCCTCATTAGCCACCATAAAGCCTACGTGACCACCCTGCGCTGGATTTTCTATAAAAATATTAGGATTAGATTTAGCGATATGTTTCGGAGAACATCCCTCGGTGAGGATAGGATCGTTGAGCGCATTGACGAGTAAGGTAGGCACCTGAATATTTTCCATAAAATTTTTAGCAGAAGAGTTGTAATAAAAGTCGTCGGCGCTTTTATAATTATTCAGCGGTGCCGAAAAGTATTCATCAAAGTCTTTCCATACTTTGACTTCTTCTAATTTTTGGACATCAATAATGTCAGGATAGTTTTTAGCAATGTGAAAAATCTTGACTTTGAGCTTTCTCAAAAAACGATTGCGATAGATTGCATTGGATCGAATATTTAGAATTTCCGCTCCCTCTTTCAGATCACACGGCGTAGAGAAGGCAATCGCCCCTCGAATTGACGCAGGGATATTTTTTCCATTTTTCCCTAAGTAATTTAAGCTCATCGCCCCACCCATACTGAATCCAACCATGACGATATTTTTGTAGTTATTTTTCGCCATTGCGTGATGAATCACCGTACCAATGTCTTCCACGTCGCCGTGGTGGTACAGTCGTGCCGTGCGGTTCATCTCTCCGCTACACGAACGACAATTCCACGCTAACACATCCCATCCCTGCTGCGCAAAAATCTTGGCCGCCCCCCTGATGTACTGACGATCTGAACTTCCCTCTAGCCCGTGAGACAGTAGGACGAGGTTTTTACTTTTGCTAAAAACCCAATCTAAGTCGAGGAAGTCTCCATCTGCCAATTCCAATCGTTCCCGCTCGTAATGTACACCTTTAACTTTTCTGAATACGCCGGGGATGATCGTTTGCAGATGACCGTTAAATTGATAAAACGGTGGATTCTTGTAAGAAGAAGATAGGATGGGCATTTTTTTTAGTTGGACTTTTAAGAGTGTGTCTAAATGGTTTATAAGCCCGTCTTGACAACTTGTTGATTTGAGGGGCTTTTTCGTAACATTGGTAATGTCGTATTAAACAAAATAATTACAAACTTAAAAAAAGAAACGGCTACACAAAATTCTGGGAAAGCTCCTCAATATTCAGAGGTATCAGGAATGTTCTCAAATTTACTGAATTACTCCGACGTCTCGGAACAAGCTATAAATTTTCAATTCTCTCCCGAAGTTTTGGGACAGGAATTTTCAATTTTCATGGTCAAAAAGTATTATTTTTGCGAAAAATTTTAAAAGATGGCACTAGATCAAGTAGATGTAGATAAGATGAACGATGAAGCCGAAATGTCCTTTTTGGATCATTTGGAAGCTTTGCGGTGGCACTTGGTACGTTCCGTTGTAGCGGTGGTGGTCATTACGGTAGTGGTTTTTACGGCGAAAGATTATTTAATGTTTGTACTCAACTGGGTACAAAAAGATGATTTTCCTACTTATCGGTTTTTTTGTTGGATGTCGGAGGCCACTTGTTTTAGTCCACCTGCGTTCACGATGGATGTCAAAGCGATGCCCGAGGCATTTTTGACACACATCAGGGCCTCGGTTATTTTTGCTTTGATCCTCGCTTTTCCGTACATATTTTGGGAAATCTGGCGATTCGTAAAACCAGCTCTCCACAAGAACGAACTGAAGGCAGCTAGAGGCATTGTTTTTTCTTGCTCTACTCTTTTCCTTTCGGGGGTTCTGTTTGGCTATTTTGTTATTTGTCCATTCGCTGTGACTTTTTTGGCTAACTACGATTTTCTCGGAGCAGAGTTCGAGCCTAACCTCTCTGATTACGTTTCGTCAATTATCATATTCACCTTTCCGACTGGCTTGGTTTTTCAGTTGCCCGTAGTTGTTTATTTTTTATCTAAGGTAGGATTGATGACCCCAGAATTTTTAAAAACTTATCGGCGTCACTCCATGATTATTATCTTGGTTTTAGCCGCTATCGTCACGCCGCCCGATGTCGTGACCCAGTTTTTAATTGGAATCCCATTGTTTGGATTGTACGAAGCTAGTATTATTATTTCCCGAAGGGTCATTAAAAATGCCGAAGCAAAAGAAAAAATGGAGATGATTTCAAAAAATTGATTCCATATCCAAAGTTGACGACATTCAACATTGATTCATTCACTCCCCGAGGTTTCGGGACAGGTATTAATTCATCATGCAACAAGTTTCTACTTCTTTGACTTTATTTTTAAAAATTTTTCTTCCCTCCTTTTGGATTGTGTTCTTTAGTGCTTTCACTTTTGCGGTGTGGCAGCTAGACTTAGGAACTTTTGGAGGAATTGACATGGGAACTTTTCGGCTGGTACTGCTAGGTTTTCTTCTCCTCGGAATCGGACTGATCTATTGGGCCTTGATACGGTTGAAGCGAGTAGAAATGGATAATGAATTTGTGTTTGTCACGAATTACTTTAAAAATGCTCGCTACCCTTGGCATAACATCAAAAATATTGAAGAGCGAGATTTTGCGCTCTTTCGTACTATCCACATCGTATTCAAAAAACCTGGTATCTTCGGAGGAAAAGTAACTTTTGTAGCCAGCCGAAGGAAGTTCAATGCCTTTATGAAAGAATACCCACATTTATTTGAGCAATTTGCGTAGGGTAGGAGGGAGGAAAGAAGAGAGAAATGGAATAGAGAACAAAAAAAAAGCGATGAATTTTTCAATTGAAAAATTCATCGCTTTTTTTTACTCATTAATCACATTAACATTATTTTTCTTACTCCGCACATACTCACTTGGAACAATTCCGTAGAGTTTTTTGAAACATTTAGAAAAATAGGAAGCAGTATTGAATCCTGTCATAAACATAATTTCCTTGATGGTGTAATCACTTTGTTCTAATAATTGGACAGCTCGTTTCAGGCGAATCGTTCTGATAAATTCACTAGTGGAGTAGCCCGTGAGTGCTTTGATTTTTAGGTACAATTTGCTGCGGCTAATATACATATCTTTCACTAATGCCTCTACGTTGTATTCCGCATCCGACATGTGTTCCTCAACGAGATCAACTGCTCTTTGCAAAAATTCTTCATCCACGGTGGTGACTGTGATCTCCTTAGGTTGGAGGATAACTTCTTTTCTAAATCGAGATTTAAGCACTTCTCGCTGACTGTGGATATTGAGAATTTGTTGTTTTAGAATATTCAGCTTGAAGGGCTTTTTGACGTAGGCGTCAGCACCGGTTTCTAGGCCTTCTATTTCGCTCTCACTCGTCGTTTTTGCGGTGAGCAGTACGATGGGAATATGGCTCGTACCCACGGAGGTTTTGAGGGCTTTGCACATTTCTATACCATCCATTTCGGGCATCATAATGTCGCTGATGATGATGTCGGGAATAGATGACTTCGCCATTTCTAGACCTTTCACACCGTTTTCGGCGAGGATGATTCGGAAGTCATTTTCAAAACCACTCTTGATAAATTTTCTAATGTCACTATTGTCATCCACAAAAAGCAGTAGGGGCAATTCGGCAGAGGGTTCGTCCGTGGTGATATCCGCTTCGATTTCGGGTAGGGTAGTGGGTTTTTCGGGAGAGAAATATTCCAAGGGGTCGGTACTGAAATGATGAGATGTAATTTTATTGTTAAAAGTTTCTCCCTTAGCAAAGACGTTTTTGCTCAGCGGCAGTCTTACGATAAAATTAGCACCTTCTCCTCTTTTGCTTTTTACGGAAATTTCTCCGTAGTGTCTTTTTACCAAACTCTTGGTAAATGACAAACCGATGCCTGCACCATCTTGCGAAAACTTATCTTCTCCCTCTTTGTAGAAGCGTTCAAAAATTTTCTTCTTGATGGTGGAGGAGATACCTTTGCCCGAATCAATCACTTCCATCTGGAAATAATTTTTGAGTTTGTTCTTGTTGGTAAAACTTCCCTGTCCGTCTTCTACCAAGGAGAGTTTGACGACGACTTCACCGTCAGCGGGGGTATTTTTGAAAGCATTTGAAAGCAAGTTGTACAAGATTTTTTCTACTACATCGGGATCAAACCACAGGTAAATAGCATCGTCGTCGCTCTCTACGCTGAAGCGAACATTTTGCTTGCTCGCAATAAATTCAAACGGTTGGGTAGCCTCTTTGATAAATTCTACGATGTTGCCTTGGCGAGCTTCGAGATTGAGTTTGCCCTGATCGAGTTTTCTAAAATCCAGGAGTTGATCTACCAATCGTAGCAGATACTTAGAGTTTTTGTACATCAGATGGTATTGCTCGTTGATTTTTCCTGCGGAAAGCTGTGAACCCGCTTTAATTAGGTTTTCCAAAGGAGCAATAATCAAGGTCAAGGGCGTACGAAACTCGTGGGAAATGTTGGTGAAAAACCGAAGTTTCAGATCGTGTATTTCCTCTCTTTTTTCGCGTTCGAGTTGAGCTACCTTGAGATCGTTTTTTTCTTGGATACCGATGAGTTCGTACCTTCTGAAAAACCACAAAATTCCAAATCCAGACAGCGCGTAGAACAGATAAGCGTACCACGTCAGCCAGATAGGTGGTTTTATCACGATGCCCAGCTCGGTGGTTTTATCATTCCAGATACCGTCGGAGTTGGTGGATTTTACCATCAAGGTATATTTGCCGTGGGGCAGATTGGTGTAGGTTGCTAGAGGATTACGGGCGGAGGAGATTTTCCAATCCTCATCGTATCCATCCAACATGTATTTATAGGTGATTTGATCGGATGCTAAAAAATCCAAAGCAGCAAAGGCTACCGAAAAATTATTTTCGTTGTAGTTTAATTTTATTTGCTTTTTGTAAGAAAGTGCCTCGTCGAGGATGATGCGCCCATTGTATTTTTCTAGGGGTTGGATGGCCTCGTTCAAAACATTCAACTGCGTAAAATGAACGACGGGTTCGTAGTCGTTGATTTCGATTTTGGTAGGATTAAAAATGTTAAACCCATTAGCGCCACCAAAAATCATCTCGCCGTTATTTCTGTAAAATGCAGCTTCCTCCGAAAATTCGTTGGCCTGCAAACCGTCTTTTAGGTTGAAGTTAAAAATGGATTTGTCCTTGGGGTTAAATTTTGTAAGACCTCTGTTAGAAGATAGCCACAGATTGCCATCGGGATCTTCGAGTATGCTTTTGATGGTATTATTAGACAAGCCATCCTCCTCGGTAAAGTTTTCAAAATAAGGAGCGGTATCGCTAGAGGAATAGATCATTCTGTTCAAACCGCCACCAAACGTGCCCACCCAAATTTCTCCCGTGGTAGATTCAAAAATGTCGAGAATGTAGTTGTGGCTCAGGCTTTTATTATCCCCCAAGACATTTTTGTACACCTCAAATTTAATTTGATCGAGACCAGTTTGATTAGCAGAAATTTTGTTCAGGCCATCTCCCGTACCCAACCAAATATTACCACGGCTATCCTGTACGATTTTTCGAATAATATTATTGGAAATACTCAACGAATCCTTGGGATCGTTTTCGAATCTTATTTTTTCAAAACGCTCTCCGTCCGCTGAGGGTGTCCATCTCCACAAGCCACCGTTATAAGTCCCTACCCAGATATTGTTGTCTTTGTCCTGCAGGATAGAAAAAACGGAATTGATGCCTTTAGCTATGGGTTCTAATTGTTTGTTGGGCGCATCATCAATCGCAACTCTCGAAAGTACGGGTGCTACCTCTGCGCCGACAAATAGCCATTTTTTATCATTGAGCGTGACCTCTTCCAAAGCAAAAGGCCGATTGGGTACTCGGATATTATTGAACGAATTTTGGAAATCATTGTCTGCCGATTTTTCTCTCCAAAAGAGGCCATCACCTTCCGTACCCACCCAGAGCGTTCCTTTGCTGTCTTCTAAAATCGCCCGAATTTTTTGGCTGCTTTTTTCATTTTCCGAAAGATTAGAAATGTGGCTGAAAGCCTTTCGGTTGGGGTTGAATTTATTCAATCCTCCACCGTTGACACCTACCCAAATGATGCCACCACGATCTTGGTAAAGGGAGTTGACCAAGTTTTTACTCAGGCTTCTACTATCCATGTTGTCGTGGACGTAGTGTTTGGCCAATTGAGGCAAAGGAGCATTATTTTCTTTCTCGTAACAAAACAATCCCAAATCTGAACCTAGCCAAATTTTATTGTCCAAATCAATGATGATGGCTCTACCCTCCACCGCTTGACCTATCAGGGAATAAGCGTTTTCGTTGTCTTTATTTTGATAAAAAAGATCACGCCCCCGAAGGACTACCTTTCTGTCGTACTCATCAATTTCAAAAAGTAAAATAGGATCGGCGTTGTCGTTGACATCCATCGGTTGCGGTCCGAATTGAAATTTGTCCAAAGATTTTACGTCGAAACTTCGGTATAATCCTTTTCTTGATGCTACCCAAATATTTCCTTTTTTATCTTCCCTTACCGCGGATATGAAGTTGTTTTTAAAAGCAATGGAATAATCGTAGAAAACGGTTTCCTCCGCCGAGGGATCAAAAACGTTGAGTCCTCTAGCCGAGCCTATCCAGATCCTTCCTTTAGAATCCGTAAATAGTTTGTTAATGTAATCACTCGTTAGGCTACGAGGATCATTGGGATCACTTTTGTAGGCGGTGAAGACCTCCGTTTTTGCATCGAATTTGCATAGCCCCGAACCCGTGGTCCCTATCCACAGATTACCTTCCAAATCCTCCGTGATAGCAAAAATAAGATTACTCGAAATGCTCCCTTTCTCACTAAAATTGGGTTTGTAAACGGTGAATTGATTGCCGTCATATTTGCTCAGCCCATCGTTAGTACCAAACCACATAAAGCCCCGACTATCTTGAAAAATACAGTTGACTACGTTTTCTGACAAGCCATCATCGGAGGTGATGTGCTCAAAAATGGGTTGGCTCCAAGCGGTAAAATACCCTACGAGGCACAGTAGGAAAATTGTCTTTACTTTAAGTTGAATTTTTGTTCTAAGCATCTTTGTTTCTTTTTTTTGAGGAGAGAGCGGAGCAGCGAGAGGAGAGATGGAAATATATCTGAATTAGGACATTTTTTAGGAAAAGCCAGCGAGGACGTTTATTTTATTCTTTCCATCCTTACTTACTCAAGTTTCCCCGCCACTCTTCTCCTGTAAAAGTAAATTGGTTCAAACCTTGAGGGAATTTTACTGTCAAATTTTTGTACTTATGTCTGCGAGTTTGTGGGATGTCTCTT
>JBCCJE010000128.1:0-9713 GCA_039027925.1 Bacteroidota bacterium | reverse complement strand
GTTAATTTTTGAAAAATCAAATTTTTATAACAATAAATTTACAGAAGAAAAATCAAAACGTCGTAAGCGAAACTTAGTAATCAATCCTACCGATTCTGATTGGAGTGTTGATGTATCTTTTAACTACGGTAAATTATTTAGAAATATTTCGGCTACGCAAAATGAGTTTTCAGCACTAGTCGCACAAAAGCAAAATTTAGAAAAATCCCTAGATGTGATGGGAGGAGAAATGCTTTTCAACTATTCAATAAATCCTAGATTTTTTATTTCGGGCGGCCTTGCTTGGCAACAAAACGTGTTGAGGTTGGACGATCAGTTTGAAAATAAATATACCACGTTGCGAGACAACCAATTGCTAGAAGTCATCATTGACCAAAATGGAAATACGAGTAATGTCTTCGGTCAAGGAGAAGTTGCGGTAGCCGAAACCTTTTTCGAGAAAAAATATCTAAGACATCAACGAGCTAGTCTGCCATTACTTTTTGGATGGAATAGTAATATTTTCCCAAAAGAAAATAAGGAAGAGGGAAAATGGAAGTTTAGGATAGCTACCGGAGTGATGTACGCTTTTTGGGTGGGACAACGGGGGCAGACTTTTGCCAATAGCAATACCGATGGGACTTACGTTGAGTTGTCTTCTTTACCGCATCGAACCAATGGACTTTGGCAAGTGACCGCTAGGGTTGGGCTAGAGTATCAGTTCAATGCTTCTTTCTCCACCTATCTGAATTGTCGAGGAGATATGGATTTGAATAACATTTGGAAAAAAACATTCGGAATTAAGGAACGGTATCAGCAGCTAGGGTTACAGTTGGGGTTAAGAAAACAATTGAAAAAATAGAAAATCCCTTCAAGTTGCCCCGAAGAGATTTTCAAATTTGTTCACACATCTATTGCTCTGTTTGTTTTATCTTCCTGCACCCTCAAAGACGTAAGTCATTTTACCACATTGCTTGCGGGGAGCGGTGTAGTCTCTAGCGAATTTATATTTGGTAGTCAGGTTGACCGCTTTTCGAATCACGTCAAAGTTTTTGATGGTAGAGGCTTCGGTATCGGGTTTTGCGAAGACTACCCGACCATCCCGATTGATACAAAGTTCCACTACAATTTTGCCTGATAATTTTGTAATTTTTTTGACGTCGGCTCGGTAGATCACCTTTCTATTGAAAATTCCTTCTCCCGCACTTTCTCCAAATCCATCGCCACCGTTTGCTTTGCCACTGCTGGAAGTTTCGTTATCCGAACCCATATCCATTTCCTCTCCTGCTTCCTCTACTTCTCCCGAACCAGTACCTGGGTCTTCAACTTCTTCTACCTCAGCGGGAACTTCTTCTACGATGGGTTCTTCCACAACTGGCTCTTCCGTAACTTCTTCGACGACCTCTTGCGGTGTCTCGAGGGCAGGTTCGGGTTTTGGGGTAGTGACTACTTTAGGAGCAGGTTTAGGTTTTACTTTGGGGATTTCTTTTTTGACGGGTTTATCAATTTTCTTTTTTCGCTTCTCTACTTTCTTCGCTTTTTTGACTGGACTCTTTTTATTGGAGGCACTTTCTTGTTGAGAAAAATCAACCGTGATGAAAGTCATTTCCTCTTCGGGTAGAGGATCGGGCGACAACATATTTCCCATAAATGGTAACAAACCCAAAACGATTAATCCTACGTGAAAATAAAAGGCGATGAGTAGTCCCCGCTTCTTGTTCTTCTTTTCTTGCTCTTCTTGGTGTAGGGTGTAAGCTGGTGCATTCATAATCGAAAATTTTTAAAATATCTGATAAATAAAAGCGAGAAGGTAAGTCGTGTTGAGTTCAGTATGTTTGATCAAAGCACATTTAACGATGCTCGCATATGACAATATTGCTGTGTTTTGTTGGGAAAAACCGTTAATGCTGTCTTAATTTTCAATAAGGATTTCTTAAAAAGTGAACTCCATTTTTTTGCTTCCTAAAAAGTATCCGAATACCTTAATCTATGACCCACTCTAACTAATTGAGCAGTCTCCCCAATAATCAGTCACCCTTCCCCATAAAGAGCACTTCGTAACAATTAAATTACACGAACAAAATCAAATTAAACATTGCTAGTCGTTGTCTGACACCTTACTTAACTAGCTGATAATCAGATATTTAAGAAAGGCATCACTCGAAAAATTAAAAATAAAAACATTTTGTTTAAGTTTTATTTGTATAAATAAAACAAATTGTTGTAAATTTGTTTTAGCTAAAGAGAAACACTACACACCAATAATAATTCAGGAGTGCGCCCTTCAAAATTAGCCAAGATTAAACATACTCATTAAAAGACACTACACTCAGATTTATTCTAAACAGCGGATTCTGTTTTCATCAAAAGGGAATTCCGTTCTCAGTCTTTTGGATTACTAAACTCAGGAGAATGAAAAGATTACACACTCATCCTCCAAAAAAAGAAACACTATGTTTTCAAGATTTACCCCCCTCACATTTAACAAGCAGCAGGTATTTTCACAAACTTCACAGTGGTTACAACGCAATTGGATAAAGTGCTTAGGCTTGGTACTTTTTGCCTATGTCCTGATCCACAAAGATTTGAATTTTTCCCTCAATCTTAATGGGTCAAATCCCACCTCGGCTTACGCCATTACGGCGGCTTTACCGCTGACCGACGAGAGTCCCGTCGCTACTTCCGCAGCATTCTCCGAAGAAAAAAATACGACTACAAGCAGTTTTAAGTCAACTGTAAAAAAGGAAAAAGTATCTGCTCCCACTTTATCCGTCAGGGATGATAATTTGGCGAATACCTATTCTAACATGACTTATACATTTGGGAAAAGTTGGTTAGAAGAATCCAAAAGAAGTGAGTGGAAATCCAAGCGAAAAAAACAAGAGACTTACGTGGAGCGATTTGCGAAGATCGCACAAGCTGAAATGAAAAAGTATGGCATACCCGCAAGCATCACCCTAGCGCAAGGATTGATTGAGACGAACGCCGGAGACTCCCGACTAGCGAAGCAAAACAATAATCATTTTGGAATGAAGTGCTTCTCAAAAAAATGTAGAAAAGGACATTGCTCCAATTTTACGGACGATACACACAAGGATTTTTTTAGAAAATACAAATCCTCTTGGGAAAGTTACCGAGCACACAGTCAACTGTTGATGGGAAAGCGATACCGACATTTAAAAAAATTAGGAACTAAAAATTACAAAGATTGGGCGAGAGGTTTGAAAAAAGCAGGATACGCAACTGATCGCCGCTACGCCGAAAAATTAATCAACATCATTGAAGAATTAAGACTACAACGGTTCGACCAATGAGTGGGCTAAATGTTCAGCGAGTCATCGGACTCTGAATCTGAAAATGGAACAACTTTTTTGATCTCCAGTTATCGGAGATTCTAACAAGCCCTCATTGAAGAACTAGCTTTGTTTCGTTTTAAAAGAGAAGGCTTCTGCAAGATTTGTGGAGCCTTCTTATCTTTTTGATGCTAACCTTTTACAAACTACTTTCGGCAAAAATGGACAAGTTGATATTTTGTAGCTTGAAAAATTACGGGGTAATGGGAAGTTGAATGTCGTCAGCTTAGTGACAGTCTGGGAGGGTAATTTCAAAATTCCCTCGCAGTTTTCTTTAATTTTATAAGAGAATAAATGTCAGCTACTTTTATGCCTTTCATGAACTTGTCCAAAAATATAAGAAAACAACGATGCTGAATATTTATCAATTCGATTTTATAAGATCTTGACAAATCGTTTTACGAAAGTGTGCTCACCTACTTGTGCTCTTGCGAAATACATTCCTTGCGACAACTGACTTGCGTTTAGCTGGTAAGTGAACAGACCGTTTTCCTCTTTTAAATCGAAAGAACTGATCACTACTCCCCGTGCATCAATGACATCAAAAGGTATAGAAATTTGGTTCAAGGCTGGCATTTCAAATAAAATAAAATCATTAGTAGGATTCGGATAGGCATCAATGAAAAAATTATTTTCCAAATCATCAGTAGAGGTTGTGATGATGAGTGTTTGGTGCGTACTGCTTTCTCCACATTTATTCGTGACGGTAAGTCTAGCGGTGTAGGTGCTTCCAGGGGCGTACTCGTGGGTTGGATTTTCTAGCGTACTTGTTGTTCCGTCGCCAAATTCCCACAAGTAAGTATTTCCGTAGGAGGAGTGATTCGTAAAGGTCGCTTTTTTATTATCCAAGGAATAGTCGAAATCAGCAATCGGCACATCAATCACGTGAATTACTGATTCTGCCATATCGTAGCCCAAGCTATTTTTCACTTTAAAAGAAATATGATATGTACCCGGATAATCAAAAGTAACGACGTGCGGCCCGTACGTTGGCGAGGAGGAAGGGGTAGCGGATGCTCCAAAATTCCAAAAGAATTCTTGATCGGTGGCTACGTTGGTGATGAAGGTAACGGCTTCTTCACCAACACAAAAAGTATTTTCTTCGGGATAAAAGAAAAATACAGACCGTGGAAAACTCTCGTACTCGTAAACCAAAAAGTTATCTACGAAAAGATTATTTCCAAAACCATTTACACTAATAAATTTGATGGCAACTGAACTTCCAATATAATCGCTCAGGTCAATCTCCGCCGTTTTCCACTCGTAACTTTTTTGGGGAAACCAGCCGCTGATGTGGTCTTCTACCGTAGCGAGTTCGTCACCGTGTTTATCAAAAATGACGGCATCGTAATTTTCGCCACAATCAGTAGATAGTAGGACTTGAAGTCCATCGGCAAAATTACTGCTGAATTGTGCGTAAGCCCAGTCGAACCGAAGAAATGGTTGTTGGGCTTCCGAAAGATCAATGACCACCGATTGTAATTCGTCTTTTTCACCGACGGCATTGTAGCTATGGTTATTCATAAAAATAGCTTGAGTAGGTTGTCCATCTCGTCCTGTGGTATTGGTAGTTGCCCAAGTCGTACTATTGTCGCCGTTGTGAATTTTCCATTTTTCTAAATTTATGTTGGGCATCGTAAAATGGTCTCCAAATGGAATATTATCACCATGAGAAATTTCGAGATAAGCCGTTTTATTGATTTGGGTAGTGCCGTAAGCATTCGTCGTAATCAAGGTCACATCGTAGTTACCTTCCTCATTAAAAACTACCATTGGATTTTTTTGCGAAGCGGTTGTTCCGTTTACAAATGAGACGGTGTTGGGTGCAAATTTCCATTCCCAACCCGTTGGAGTGTTGATGGAGTTATCTACGAATTGAACTGCTTGCCCCGGACATGTTGATAAATTATCTGCTTTGAAGTTAGGATAAGGCGGCGTATTGGCATCAAAAAGGGCAACATTATCAATAGCAATATCAGTTAAATAATCTTGCCCCGTCAAACCTCTAAATCGAATATTGATGGTTTTATTGATAAATGCAGTCAGGTCAATCACGGCCTCCTTCCAATCATCTCCTTGTTCTCCGGTCAATGTAGGTAGAATGTTATAAAACCAATTTGCTCCGTCAAACAAATCAATATGGAGCCGCCCCGTGTGAATGCCTTTCATGTGATACCAAAAGCTCAATGTAGGTTTAGTAGCCGAAGTCAAATCAAAACAAGGACTCAGTAAATAAGCATCCTGATTGGTACATCCACGCGAACCTTCGAGGTACAAATATTTCCCCAAAGAACTATTCGTATTTTGATCTTGAATTGGTCCAGTATCAGTCGTTGGTGTAGCTCCTTGGTGTACCAACCAGTCTGAATCGTCACTTTGATAGTTAGGATCATTGTACCAGCCAGCACTTAAAAGACAGGGAAGATCACAAGCTGCCTCCACATCGCAATTTTCGAAATCATCAAAATTCTGAAAGTAAGGTAGAGTCGCAGATGTCCCAGAAACGATTTCTAGCTGAAACTCCATCTCATCATTAAAAGTTGCTTGATCGTTAGGTTGAGCAGTCCATACTTTTAGCTGGTGAGTACCAATATCACTCGCAGGAATTTTTTGATTGAAAACGTAATTGATCGTTATCCCCGGCGGTAGCGAGCTAGAATAGATCTCGCTTACAACAGTTTGGTTGTCAAATTGATAAAATACTGGGATGTTGGATTGTACAGAACTACCTGTATTGGTAATGTTGATACTAACTGTAATTGGATTGTTATAACAACTTTGCATAACTGCATTAGCAGGACTAGCAATGCTATGGATACTGACATCCGTGGTAAGATCACAATTGAGTAATCCCATCCCATCATTAATGGCAGTGGATCTTCTGCTCTCCAACCCATTATCGCCTACCGCGGCTACGGCGTACCAATTTTCTATGGATGGATCATCAATCGGGATTTCAACGGAGGGTAAATCCGTAGTAGCATATACCTCCATAAATTTTTCCCCTAAGCGATAAATGATATAACTTTGGGCATTGGCCATTTCCTCCCATTCTAACCTGACCATATCTGGGCATACTTCCGCTACGTGTAAATCCTGAGGTACATCGTAAATGCTGAAGGCAGCTAAAGATTCTCCTACTTCATTTGCTCTCTTGATTCGGATCTTAGTCTGATTACATACCGTAGTAGGAACTTGCCATAGAAAACTTCTTTTATCCCCAGTCGCTAGCCCAAGCACTTCCCAAGAGTTACCGTTGTTGAAGCTAATATCTAATTCAAAATTTCCTTGATTACCAAAAGCATCCCAATGGATACGTTCCCATTCTCCGGGGACTAATTTTTCTCCACCTAAGGGATATGTAATTGTAATGTTATTTTTAACCAATTCATAAACCAAAAAGTAAGGTTGTGAGCCTTGGGCAATGATTGCACCATCTATCTGAAAAGAATACAGCCCACTCTGAGGAAAGTCAATAGTTACTTGTTCTACGTTGTTCACGTTATCAATTCCTCTCGTAGCAGGAAGGTTGAGCAGGGAAGTGTCGGGGGTGCTGTTGAGTATCCACGGATAGTAGCTTTCTCCGTCAGCGTTGATCACTTTGAGGTCTAAATCGTTGACGAGTGCAGGAGTAGTGATCGTTGATCCTTGGTAATCGTGCCAGTAAAGCATCACCCGTAGTTGTTGTGTAGCGGGCGGAACTTGAATAAAATGAGCGTGTACGTTGGTATGTCCAAGTACATCTTCAAAGTATTGGTTGTTATTTATAACATTGAATGCACGTCGAGCATTAATTCTGCCATATCCGTAGGAAAAATCTGGGCCAGGATTTCCTACGTCATCCGCCGTATTGAGAATCGCTGCTTTTATCAAAGCGGAATTCGGAGGCATATTGTTATGACTAATCGCGTACGCTTGGTACAATTGAGCGATGACTCCCGTCACTCCGGGGGCGGCGGCGGAGCTCCCGTTCGTGATTGCATAAGTATTGTTAGGTTGAGTAGAAAAAATGCCTTCTCCGTTGGCAGCAAGGTCGGGCTTGATGCGACCATCACCAGCGGGCCCTCGACTGCTCGTATTGGGACGCCTGTCATCGGCATCAACGTTGGCTACGGTTATTACGTTTTTTCCCATCTTTACTCCTCCCGTAATATTTCCCCAACCATTTCCCGCACCGTAGCCACAATTTTCTTCTCCTGTATTCCCAGCAGAAAAGACATGCGTAAGCGAATGATTAGAGCGCGCTTGGTGGTCAGCTAGCTGCGCTAGGTAGGTGTAGCCGCGGTTGCACCCATCCGAGTAAGAGGTGGAGGTGATTACGATATTTCGATCATTATAAAGTATGTCAGCCTTTTTTACCGCATCAAACTCATTGAATACATGAAGCTGCGCGTGCGTAGCAGTCCCTTCCATCCTTGGATCTAAGTTGCCAGCGCCAGCTAGAATACCTGCTACCATTTCTCCGTGACTTCCTTCGTAGTCTCCGAGTACTTCGGTCTGAACAGTTCTATTTTTAAAATCAATGTGAGACTCAATCACGCCGTCATCACCTATCGCTATGTCCACTCCCTCTCCGTTGAATTGGGGAAAAATATCTAACCGTGGGGTTAAGCAATTGGAGCGATGTAAATTTTTGCTAGGAATGTACTCAGGTAAAAAATCTCCATCGGCAGCGGAAAGAAAAAAAGTGATGGGGAAGTTGGCGATTGTTTCGAGA
The DNA here is from genome assembly GCA_039027925.1 of Bacteroidota bacterium. Classification (GTDB taxonomy): domain Bacteria; phylum Bacteroidota; class Bacteroidia; order Chitinophagales; family Saprospiraceae; genus CAJQQY01. The sequence continues at coordinate 1,664 of JBCCJE010000128.1, read as the reverse complement.
TCGTCAGTTTTAGAAATCACCATACTATTGATAGCTTCAAAAATCTCGTGAATCTCAATATTTTTATTTTGTAAAAAATCCTTAACGAAGTCGGCAGAAAGGTTGGGATAATACTCTAGGACTAACTTATCGTCATTCAGTATCGTCGGAGCTATTTTTTGATGAGGTTGTAGTTTTGAAATATTTCTAATATTCAATTCCCTTATTTTTTCCTTAGAAAAATCACCAGGTATGGCAGCTACAAAAGTTCGATGAGGCACATAATCAAAAAGCTGAATCCCTGCATCCAGAACTGCTCTTTTCTCCAACTCGGTAGGCACTTCAAAAAATTGTACCAGACGATAGCAATGCCCCAGTACGATTTCATCCCGCTCCATTTTAGGATCATCCAAGAATAAATCAAAGTTCTCTACTGGGGTTTGCGTCCCAGTAAGAAGCAGTTGGTCATAATTTCCAATGTGCTTTTGCGAGTAGGTATGTACGCCTGAACACATCAGAACCATCAACAAGGTAAGTGCTTTGATGCGGTTCATAAATGTCTCAAATTGAAAAATAAAAGGGTCGCAGAGGTGGAAAATTCTTATGAAGATAGAATTAAATGCTTGATTTCCAAAGGTTTTGTTTGGAGTTAACATGATTTTGTAAAACAAAGTTTTATCGAAGACCTCTTTAGGGTTGATGTTCTCCTCTTATCAAAACTTCAATCTACTGCGTCACAAAACTTTTATCCGCAATGAGATTCACCCAATTATCATCACTCACGCCCATCAGGGTAAAATTATAATTTTCGCTGGGCAATAACGGCGTAGCTTGCCCCGGGCGAGTCACGTTAAAAACTACGTTGTCCAATTGGTAATACTGAAAAATGAGGTCATTGGTGTAAGTACCCGAAAGAGCATTGTTGTCGGCGTCGCTGATGACTTGAAAGTAGATGATATTTTCGTTGGGCACTTCGTCTTGCCAAGTGAAGGTTGGTTCAGTAGGAGTCGTCAAATTTACAGCACAAAAATCAGGCGCATACAAAGTTGGATTTTCAAAATATTTTAAGCGAACGGGTTTGCAAACCCAAAGAGTATCGTTGGCGTGAAAAGATACCCTCGCCCATACATCTTTCGTAGGAGGGGGGAGGAGAAACCTTCGCAGAAAACCATTGAACAACGGCTCGTGATCCATATCTTTTTTGACAAACAAACTAAAATCTTCGGGATCATCGGAGCTATTTTCAGTTTCGTAGTAAGCAAAATTGGTGGCCTCTAATTCGGGATAAAAGAACATACTCACGGGAAAATTTTCATCCTCCAAAAAATCATCTTGACCACCCGCCGCACAAGCCACTAACTCCTCGTGTAAGGTCAATTCAGCATTGTTCGCTACGTGTGCCTGCAAAGTGGATGATAGCTCGTTCTCATCTTTATCTGAACACGAAAAAAGAAGGCAGCTAAAAATCAGAGGTAATAACAAAAAATAATTGCTGGATAAATGTTGGAAAGTAGAACACATGGTTAACGGATAAGATGATAAAAAATAGGCTAGCCACTAAGGCACGAGGACACTAAGTTTTTATCATCTTATCCGTTAACCATGTGTTCTACTTTCCAACATTTATCCAGCAATTATTTTTTGTTATTACCTCTGATTTTTAGCTGCCTTCTTTTTTCGTGTTC
>JBCCJE010000127.1:0-9731 GCA_039027925.1 Bacteroidota bacterium | reverse complement strand
TTTCCTTTCTGCTGCGTTGAAAAGCCTTTGATGCTCTGGCATCAAGCAAGCACAGGATGCCCCGCATCGCCTATGTTTTTCGCCTTGCATAAAGAAAAAATAACTGCGCATAAAATGTAAATTTATTAATGCACCATTCCTTAGGAACTCAAGATACTCTAGGAGTATGTCTAAAGGAAGAGGAAATATATCCAACTAATTCCATAACTTTAGACAATCCCACAATCAAATAACCTTTCATTTCTTCTCAAAAGATTGCAGAATCTCCGCTGCTGATTTTCCCAAATTATTCAGGGATGCCCTTACGCTTTCGGCAACCTGATCGTCTGGGTATTTTTCCAAAAACTCTTCGTACAAAGCGCGCGCCTTATCCATGTCTTTTAAATGTTCATCGTAGGTATAGCCCTTTAAAAACAGAGCAGAGGAAACTTTAGAAAAATCCTCTGGATGCGCTAAGATATAATCGTATATAGTTAAAGCATCATCATGTCTCTTTAAAGTATTGGCTATGCTAGCAGCATCGAATAGTGATTTTTGTACCGCCTGATCTTTTACCACGACGGCAGCTTGTAACCTCGCCATAGCGATGTATTCAGTTACTTTTTGCTGATTCCATTGCCCGGTTTTTTCATCTAACATATCCTCTGCTAATTTTTTCATAATGGGTTCGAACGCATCCCTTAGTGCTGTGGGTGGGGCATAGACACCCTTAATGCTGCTGACGGCTTCACCAAAATCATCTGCGTGGACATGGTACAAAAGTACCGAACACAGCATCCCTACGTTGGCATCGTGGTACGCCCCCGTAGGATGATTTTTTATAGCATCCGTTAGGATAGCGGTTGCTTCTTGATATTGGTTCAAGTCCATTGCTACGGCAGCCGCCTTGTTGGCCACCAAATTAAAAGTATCGGAAATCGTTAGCTCATTCAAATAGCTTTTATAACTTGCCAAGAGTTGTTGCTTTATTTCGGTGGTAGGTGTCTTGGAGTGTTCCTGTTCCAATTGTGCAATTTTCGAACGAGCATCGCCGTTACCACAACTCCACAGTAGCGTCAAAAAAAAGAAAGGCAATATTTTTTTCATCTTGAATTTAAATTTTTCACAAAAATAAAAATAAATACAAATCATGGGTCGAAGCTATTACTTTTTCATTTTACTCATCGGAAATATATTGTTTTTTTCTTCGTGTGGCGAAAAGATGGAAAAGGTCTTTGTCAAGAAACTAGTGCCTTTGCCCGAAGCCTACGACGATACCGTTTCGCCTCGGATCAGAGCAATCCGTAGAGGAAAGATTTGTAGAGACAAAATGAACTTCGTGCCCGATCCTGATCGCTTAGAATTTACCCCAGCGAAAGTGATTAAAGTTAATTTTCACATCATGCGTAACTCAGAAGGTCAAGGAAATTTTCCAGATAAAAACCAAGGTAGGGTTTACGTAAATAAATTGTTAAAATCTACCAACGGAAAATTGAGGTCTAACTCCCAGATGTTTCTGCCGCTCAATAATGAGACGCCCGTGTTGCCGATGCGGTATCAATTTGAACTGACCCCCCGACCCGATGATCCCGACGATGATGGTATTTATTTTCACGATGACGACGACCTGTTTTACATGACTAATTATGGGAAAAAATCCAACCACTACACGCAAGATGTTTATAAAAAATATGGGATCCAAAAGGACTCCGTGATGAATATTTTTATAATGGGATTCCATGCGGATAGCGTTGCGTCCAAGACTTATAAAATGTCCTCCAACGGAATTGCCTTTGGCAAATGGGTGAAGATCGCTTCGTGGTATTATTTTATGGATACCAGTTGGAAAACTGCGGAAGAGATTCCATTTAAAGATCATTGGAACTCGCAACGGTTGTTGAATCACGAAATCGGGCATTGCTTAGGATTGCGCCACAGTTGGACGAGCAACGACGGATGTGGGGATACGCCCAAGCATCCCAATTGCTGGAATTATACTAAAAATGGCTCCAAGTGCGACTCGTTGGTTTCCAATAATATCATGGATTACAATGCTCACGCTGGGGCTTGGACACCTTGTCAAATTGCAACAGTTCATAGTAATCTTTCCAATAAAAAATTTAAAGTTCGCTCCCTGCTCAAAAAGACTTGGTGCACCTTGGATAAATCCAAAAATATTGAAATCCAATCGGGTGAGGACGTAGAATGGAACGGAGCAAAAGATTTAGAGCATAGCATCATTATCAAAAAAGGCGGAACACTTACCATTCGGTGTCGGGTGTCCATTCCTCCCAATGGAAAAATTGTTGTAGAACCAGGTGGGAAATTGACCCTAAATGGAGCTACTTTAGAAAATGATTGTGGGAAAACGTGGCAAGGTATTGAGGTTTGGAAGGACAAAGGTGGAGTGGGAACGGTTACTTTGATCAACGATGCAAAAATCATCAATACGGATAATCCCGTGGAAATGACCTTGGAGTAAATGTTTTGGAAATAACCTCAAATGCCTTTCTCATTTTTCTGCAAAAAATAACTCGCAAAAAAAGGGAACAGTATCATCCAAGGTGAGTCTGGCAAAATGTGAACATTGTCGTACCAAAGTTGTTTTTTAAAATGTTTATTCATCAACACAAGTACCGATGTCAAAAATTAATTGCTTTTGGTTTAGAAGAGACCTCCGCCTACACGATAACGCAGGATTGTACCACGCACTAAAAAGCGAAAATCCTGTCCTTCCCCTTTTTATTTTTGATAAAAATATCTTGGATGATTTGGAAGAAAAGTCCGATGCTAGGGTTCATTTTTTACATGATACTTTGCATTCCATTCAATCCGAAATGGAGGAAATGGGTAGCTCGCTGGTAGTTAAGTACGGTACGCCCGAGGAAGTATGGGAGGAAGTACTGAAGGAATACGACGTAGAAAAGGTATTCACTAATCACGATTTTGAACCCTATGCCCTAGAGCGAGACAAAAATGTAAAGTCTTTGTTAGAAGATAAGCAAATTGAATTTCATACTTTCAAAGATCACGTCATTTTCGAAAAAGACGAGGTGCTCAAAGACGATGGTACACCCTACACCGTCTTCACTCCGTACAGCAAAAAATGGAAAGCAAAATTGGCTTCCCAACTTTCGGAAGTAGAGAATGGCAAGGGAGAGGTTTCCGAGATTTCGTATTATTTTAAATCCTACGATACGGAAGCGTATTTCGATAATTTTTACCAAACGGCAGCAAAAGATATTCCCTCGTTGGAGTCTATGGGATTCAGTCCATCGGATATCGAAATTCCGAGCGCAACAGTAACAAGGGGATTGATTAGAACTTACGATGAAACCAGAAATTTTCCTGCTAAAAATGGTACATCAAGGCTAGGTGTCCACTTCCGATTCGGAACGATCAGTATTCGGGAGAAAGCAAGGGCGGCCAAAAAATTAAATGAGACTTTCTTGAACGAATTGATTTGGAGAGATTTTTATGCTATGATCTTATCGCATTTTCCTCACGTGGTAGGGAATCCCTTTCGAGCCAAATACGACAACATCGAATGGAGAGACAGCGAAGAAGATTTCCAAAAGTGGTGTGATGGAAAAACAGGATACCACATCGTAGATGCTGGGATGCGAGAACTGAACGCCACGGGTTACATGCACAATAGTGTGCGGATGATTACAGCTAGTTTTTTGACCAAACATTTGCTACTGGATTGGCGGTGGGGAGAGGCTTACTTTGCGAAAAAATTATTGGATTTTGATTTGGCAAGTAACAATGGTGGATGGCAATGGGCAGCCGGCTGCGGTACGGATGCGGCGCCCTATTTTCGAATTTTTAATCCAGATAGCCAGCAAAAAAAATTCGATAAAGATATGAAGTACATTAAAAAATGGGTGCCCGAATACGGTACTTCCGATTACGTAGAGCGTATGGTGGATCATAAGTTTGCGAGAGAAAGATGCCTCAGTACGTTCAAGGAAGGACTAGCAAAAGCAGAAGCGTAATCATACGTTCCTTTAATTCGGTTGTAAATTCTTCAAAGTAGTGTACATCTTTCCATCGGAGATCAAGCAGCCACTTTGCATCATTTCAAAAAGCTCTTGGGCACGATCTCCATTTTTATATTTTTTTTGGGCGTTGTAAAGTTGGAGTTTGGCACCAGATAGTTGAAGCATTTGCATCATGGCTTCGGGTGTGGTATTCTGCGTAAAGTCCAAGGTCGTTTGTCCTTCCACTCTTAGTCCCATCAACTCAATATCCTCTTTTCTACAATGAAAAATTTTTAAATCCTTTGGCGTTTTCATCTGCAGGTATTCTAGTTTTTCGATAGTTTTCTCAAAAACAATATCACTAAAAATATTGATTAGTCCCTCTGCCTTTTGTTGATCTTCTTTCTTTAATTTTTCCCAATCATCAGCCGTTACAGTATTCGAAGCTAAAAATCGAGTAAACTCCTTTTCCAATTCTGCTAACTCGTCATTGGTCAATCTTCTGAACTTCATGGTGTAATATTTCTGCTCTGAAATTTTGTCTTAAAATCAAAGCACAAAAATATCCAAATAATTAGATTTTTGGGATGAAGTAGTAACTTTATAAATCGAATCCTTTTTGGAAAAAAGATAACCTAGTCACCTATACTTTTCGAAAGACTAATTTTTTTAAAGGAATGACCTACACGGAAATGATCCGTCCAAAGTACCGTGAATAAATTGTTAGGAGATAGCAATTATTCCCAGCGTAGAGGCGCTTTCAAATTTTAGAATACCAATAAAGTAAAACGAACATGAATTTTTTTAAACCATTCCTACTTTCAATTATAACCATACTAACCTTACTACTACTGACTCCCAAAATCAACGCTCAGTACTCGGGCAGTAAAAATGCAATTTCTCTCAGTGGTGTAGGGGTTGACTACAATTCCATTTTTATGGATGACTTTCTGAATACAGACTTTTGGACGGGTCAAATGAAATGGGGGTATCATCGAAATTTGTACAGGGATTTTTTGAATTTAGAAATACCATTTAATGTAGGTGGCGCACGCGTTCCTATTATTGATACAGATGATGTGAACGCTGGTGACATCTCGAAAAATAGTTTTAAGGCATCTCTAGGTGGTTTGCTACAACTTCAATATTTTAAAAAATCAAATTTCCTAGTTCCCTACTTGTCGGCTGGAGTCGTAGGGGCTTTTGTAGCTGATGAAGGAGATTGGCACGCAGAGATTCCATTGGGAGTGGGGCTAGATGTAAAAATTACGCCCAGAACGTATTTCCAACTTCGTCCAGAATACCGAGTAGGTTTAGTAGATGATGACCGTAGTAATCTGAACTTGAATGTTGGGGTAAAATTTTTCTTGAATGGTGGCGACGATACCCCTCCACCACCGCCAGTAGATACGGATAGAGATAAAGATGGCGTCAATAATGATTTGGATAAATGTCCCGACGTGCCAGGGTTGCACGCACTCGCAGGCTGTCCCGATACCGATGGAGACGGCATTGCCGATGGAGATGATAGCTGCCCCACGGTGGCTGGTCTAACTCAATTCAAAGGATGTCCCGATACCGATGGAGATGGCTTGGCCGATGCTAACGATAAATGTCCAACCGAAGCTGGACCAGCAGCCAATCTTGGTTGCCCCTACGGAGATAGCGACGGTGATGGCGTCACGGACGATGTGGATTTGTGTAAAGATCAGGCTGGATTAGCCAAATTCGATGGTTGCCCCGATAGCGATAGTGACGGCGTGGCAGACAAAGATGATGATTGCCCTAATCGAGCGGGGATGAAGCAGTTTAGAGGGTGTCCTGATACCGACGGTGACGGAGTGTCCGACAATAAGGACAAATGCCCTACCGAAGCTGGACTCAAATCCAATGATGGATGTCCAGAGGTAGTCAAAGAAGTGCAAGAAGCAGTATCATTTGCTGCGAATAATATTGAGTTTAAAATCAATAGTTCCACCATTAAGACTTCCTCCTATACTGATCTAGATAACATTGCCAACATCTTGGAGCAATATCCAGAATACAACGTCGCCATATCGGGACATACTGACAACATCGGAAAAGATAACTACAATCTTTGGCTATCAGAAAGAAGAGCTAAATCTTGTATGACCTACTTAACCAATAAAGGAATTAGCCCAACTAGAATGACCGCTACGGGATATGGAGAAACGCAACCCATCGGAGACAACAAGACAGCAGCAGGAAGACAAATGAACAGACGAGTGGAGTTCTCACTCTTTAAAAGATAGTACTGACCCCAACTCAGAATGACGAAGCCCAAGCCGACTGGCTGGGCTTTTTTTTATGGGAAAAGGAATTTTTATGATTCCTTGATGCGAATTTATGTTTGGAAAATAACTGGCGCAAAGAAATTGCGCTGCAACGTACGTAAATAAAAAATAGTAGTCGGGATGACAGGATTTGAACCTGCGACCACTCGCCCCCCAGACGAGTACTCTACCGGACTGAGCTACATCCCGATTTAATGAATAATAAAGAATTAACGATGATTGATTATGACCCTTTAGTAAAGTTTATATCAACTAGGGGAACAATTTTTCAAGGAAAATTTCTTCAATGCTGATTAAATAATCTGATTTGACAGCAAGCACAACGTAGTTCCATGTACGCACACTATTCATTATTAACTTTTCATTATTCACTAGAAAGTGAGGCTAGAGGGATTTGAACCCACGACCTCATGCCTGTCAAGCATGCGCTCTAAACCAACTGAGCTATAGCCTCAACAATAAAGGAGTGCAAAAATAGAAAAAAAATAAAATCTCTTATCTTATTTTTGTAAAAAATAAACAGTTTCTGATTGTTCATCACCACAAATTTAATCTATGGATTTTACGGGCAAGAAAGTACTCATTACTGGAGCTGCCAGAGGGTTAGGTCGTATCATTGCGTTGGAGTTTGCGAAGCGGGGAGCACAAGTCGCTATTCACTGTAATTCTAGTAGGGCTGCTGCCGAGCAAGTTCTATTGGAGTTAGAAGGAAAGGGACATTTCATAGTTCAAGCCGATTTAAAATATTCCGACCGTATTCAAGCTATGGTAGAAAATGTCGCCGAGAAATTTGGAAAGATTGAAATTCTGATTAATAATGCGGCGGTGATACTTTATCATCACATTGCTACTACTAGCTACGAGGAATGGAATGCGCTTTGGTCAGAAACCCTTACAGTCAATTTACTATCCGCTGCCAATTTATGTTACTGCGTTGCTCAAAAGATGAAGAAAACAGGTGGTGGTCGCATGGTCAACGTATCCTCCCGTGGAGCATTCAGAGGAGAGCCAGATATGCCTGCCTACGGAGCCAGTAAAGCAGGATTAAATTCGATGAGTCAATCGTTAGCGCAGGCACTTGTCAAGTGGAATATTTTTGTAGGTGTAGTTGCTCCAGGATTTATTGATACAGATCGAGTTACTCCCATTTTACAAGGAGAAAAAGGAGAGGACATCAAAAACCAAAGCCCACTAGGTCGAGTAGCTCATCCCGAAGAAGTAGCAATGGGTGTCATGTTTTTAGCTGCCGACGGAACTGAATTTATGACGGGAGCTATTTTGGATATCAACGGAGCGTCTTATCTACGAAGCTAGATGGATTTTCCTCAATCACATCTCTCCTTACAAAAAGTAAAAAAGGTTTTCGAATGAACTTCGAAAACCTTTTTCTTATGAAAGCTGCGAACAGCTAAATTAGAATTTTAAAATTCTGTAGAAAGCTCTTTGCTCTCTTGATGAGTTCTCAACGCTCAACATATATATTCCTTCTGGAAGATCAGCAATATTAATTTCTATTGAGCTAGCTCCTTCTTGTACATTGAAGGTTCTAACCACTTGACCAGAAGGTGTCAATAATTCTAAGTTGGTATCTGGAGCTAAATTATCTCCTAATCGTACTACTGCGCTTTCGTGAACAGGGTTTGGCGAAACCGAGACGATAACTTCATCGGTTGCTATTCTGACCGTTTTGATATCAGAGTACTCAAAGGCTCCGTCAAAGTCAACCTGCTTTAATCTGTAATAAGATTCACCAGCCACGGGCTTCTCATCATCGAACTTGTAGTATTGATACTCGGAAGTAGTTCCTGCACCTTCTACAATTCCTAGTTCCTCAAATCGAGTTCCATCCAAAGATCTTTCAATCAAAAAATGACTATTATTCACTTCCGCTGCTGTTTCCCAAGTTAAGGCAACTCTATCTCCATCTACATTAGCATCGAAGTTATTCAATTCAACTGGTAGCGGTGATTGAGGACACAAAGGACAAGGGTTAATTTGACCAGGGCCAGTAGTTAAGAAGAGTCCGTTTCCGTTAGTAACAGTTACTTCCCAGCCTCCCAAGGCACCATTAAACCAAAGCTTCAATTCATAAACACCATTTCCAGTTTCAGGAATAGGCTGTCCTACATTATAAGGAACCAAATTACCATCGAAAATACCTCCACCGAAGTTAGCAATATTTGATATTGTCCAAGTCTGACCAGGTGTGCTGTTAATTAAAATATAATCTGCATTGTAAAATGCTTGTCCTGCAACATCAATAATATTGAATGGGTTATTACAATTACATGGGTCTGCAATATCTGCCGTAGTGGTAATAATTGTATTCTGTACCTCGATGGTAGCAGTAGAAGTGGCTACACAACCTGCCTGATTAGTTACTGTCAAAGATATTGTGAATGTACCAGCAGTATTGTAAGTAAATGATGCATTTTGGCCGAAAGCATCAGGAAATCCATCACCATTAAGATCCCATGAGTAGGTAGAACCGAAATCATCAAGACTTGCGCTAAAATTAACCGTAGCTCCAGTAAATATCATTCCCGGATTTCCGTTGATGATCGCTGTAGGAGATTGATTAACATCAATGATAACAGGATTTGATTCCGCTACGAATGGTAAACCAGAGTTAGCTATTCTTGCACATCTTACGAAGAAGGTAGTAGTATTCAATATACCTGGATCGTAGTTTGGTGAATCCGTATCTGCAATCGGAGTCCAAAGACTACCACCTAAGTTTATTGGTAAAAGTGCCTCGATTTCAGTAGCAAACATCCACATGTACTCTATGTTGTTAGATGGAGCACCTGCTGGGAAAGCTACATTGGTAAGAGGGGCTGCTGGCCCTGGACAAATGGTTTGATTAGCAGCAATAGTACCTCCACTAGTTAGGTTTTGTGCTATTAAACTTCCTGAGAGAACAAATACCGAAAACACAAAAACCAAAAGTTTCTTTATTTGATTTTGAGGTTTAAAAATGGGTACAATTTGTTTCATAATAATGTCTTTTGTTAATAGTTAGAAAATTACTTTATTCAATGAAATTTGATGATATATTATGTATACAAGCTATACCAATAATCGCATAGCTCAATCATAACCTAATGAACGAGATAAATAGAAATACAATGAAATCATTCAAATCTTGAATGCTACATTGAATTTAGATATAAAAAAATTACGGTTAGTGGGAAATTAATCAGAAAGAATAGCGGAAGAAATATTACTATTTTCTGAATTTCGGTTTAGGATGGACAAAAACTACAAAGTTGAATTTATAGTATATAATTTTGTTGGCACAAAATCGAAATATAAAACTACTCATAAGTTCAAACTAATTCAAATTTTACACAAACTAATTTGACTCAACTATGTTAAAATTCTATATTTTCCCTACAAAAGTAAATAAAATAATCTGCTTTTTCATTTTTAGTTTTCTTTTCCTACCTAAAAT
>JBCCJE010000126.1:0-9775 GCA_039027925.1 Bacteroidota bacterium | reverse complement strand
CCCCCCAAAATAAATAAACAAATTTTGTTTTTACCCCCAAAGCGTAAAGAAATTTTATCGTACCTTTTTTTAAAAAAAATAAAAACGCCGCTTACCATAAGGAAGATATTCGCCTAGCGGGCAATGAACTTTTGGAAACCCTCGCTCACTACAAAATCGAAAAAGTAGCAATAGTGAATCATTGCCAAGAGAATAATACCCTAGAATTTGTAGAAGGAATGGTATTGGGCAATTATCAGTTTTTAAAGTATTTCAATGATACCAAAGACAAGGAAAATCATCTGCGAGAGATAAAAATTTCAAAAGATGCCGCCACCACCAAGGAGGTCAACGATCTGAATGCAGTCCTCGAAGCCACTTGCTTCGCAAGAGATTTGGTTAACGAACCGCAATCCTTTCTGACAGCACCCCAAATGAGTAAAGAAATCCAAAAGGCAGCTAAGCGGTTTGGATTTTCCGTGCAGGTTTTTGAAAAAAAGAAAATCGAGCAACTCAAAATGGGTGGCATCCTCGCCGTCAATATGGGAAGTGTCCTACCGCCCCGATTCAATATTATGACTTGGAAGCCCCGCAACGCCAAAAACAAAAAGCCAATCGTACTGGTAGGCAAGGGTATTGTTTACGATACGGGGGGACTTAGCCTAAAACCAACTGCTAATTCGATGGATTTTATGAAGTGCGATATGGGTGGGGCTGCTAGTGTCATCGGTACCATGAGTGCTATCTCCAAAGCGAAACTACCTTTACACGTTGTCGGCTTGGTGCCTTCTACCGATAATCGTCCTGGGCTGAATGCCTACGCCCCCGGTGATGTAATCACGATGTACAACGGAAGCACCGTGGAAGTGTTGAATACCGACGCAGAAGGAAGATTAGTGTTGGCGGATGCCCTACACTATGCCAAAAAATATGATCCCGAATTGGTGATGGATTTTGCGACCTTGACTGGTGCTGCTGCCCGAGCTATTGGTCCCGTGGGTATTTGTGCAATGGGAACTGCCAATAGATCAGTCATGGATAGTTTGGTGAAAAGTGGATACAGCGTGTACGAAAGATTAGTGGAACTACCGCTGTGGAGGGAGTACGGCGAACAAATGAAATCAAACATTGCGGATATTAAAAATCTAGGCGGCGCATTTGCGGGAATGATTACCGCTGGAAAATTTTTGGAGCACTTTACCGACGGGGCGTATCCTTGGGTTCACTTCGACGTGGCGGGTGCAGCCTACCTCAAATCTGCCGACGGATACCGAACCAAGGAAGGTACAGGAGTTGGTGTAAGGCTAATGTTTGATTTTCTGAAAAATTATGAATCCTAAAAACTTGATCGTAAATATATTTTATAAAAAGCAGGGAGATGGCAAAGAAAAAAATTGGAATTAGCATAGGAGATATCAATGGAGTAGGGCTGGAAGTAATTCTCAAAACACTTTATAACAAAAAAATTACGGAGATGTGTACGCCAGTTATTTATGGCTCATCGAAAGTAGTTTCTTATCATAAAAATATAGTTGGGCTTGATAGCTTTCATTTTCAGAGCATTGATTCCGGACAAAAAGTTTATAATGGAAAAGTCAATGTAGTCAACTGCTGGACAGAAAATGTAAACATCACCTTAGGCGTACCCTCGGAAAATGGAGGGAAATACGCCATCAAGTCGCTATCGGCAGCTACCCAAGATTTGATCGAAGGGCACGTGGATGCCCTAGTGACTGCACCTATCCATAAGAAAGGTATGCAGGAAGCAGGCTTCCAATTTCCTGGGCACACGGAGTATTTGACCAAAGAAAGTGGTAGCCAACAAAGTCTAATGCTGATGGTCAATGAGCGACTACGTGTAGGTGTCGTCACCAATCACTTACCCTTAAAAGAGGTCGCTGCTAATGTTACCAAAGAAAGAGTTGTGAGTAAGCTCCGCATTTTTAGTAAATCCTTGAAGATGGACTTTGGTATCGAACGCCCTTCTATCGCAGTACTCGGATTGAATCCACACGCTGGCGATGACGGCATGCTGGGCGAGGAAGAGGAAAAAATTATTCGACCCGTAGTGATTGAAAGTAAAAAGAAAGGACTGATCGTCAATGGACCTTTTCCTGCGGATGGTTTTTTTGGTTCGGGGCAGTATCGTAAGTTTGATGGTATCTTGGCGATGTACCACGATCAAGGATTGATTCCCTTCAAGGCACTTTCGTTTGGCAATGGTGTGAATTACACCGCGGGACTTTCTATTGTCAGGACTTCTCCCGACCACGGTACGGCTTTCGACATCGCCGGGCAAAACATGGCGTCTCCTGATTCTTTCCGCAGGGCTTTATTTTTAGCTATTGACGTTTCTACCCAACGAAAAAATTACGAAGAGATGCACGCCAACCCCGTCAAACCGAGGAGTAATAAATATACCCAAGGTAAGGATGAGGTACTCAAGGAAGCACAAGAGGAAAAGCCCACCTCCTAGCCTTTATTAGTTGCTAAGGCGAGAACCCACTTTTTTGTACCAACGTTGACGAACCTCAGAGGTCTAATCAACGTACATTATGCTAATTTTGAACAGCGAGGATCACATTGGGAGCTTGGTCAAATGAATCACAAAAAAAAGCCCTTCGTGATGACGAAGTGCTTTCTTGAAATTTTATAAAAAATCTTATAAAATTATAGACTGTAGTCGTTAGCCTCAATCAATTGAGCAGCGATTAATCTTCGCGCTTTTTTCACATTGATTGGAGTATATTTTGTAAAACGCTTCAAACCCAACAATATCGTCTTTAGCATATCTCCCTCCGCAAAACTTGTCAGCGCATCGGTAGCGTTTTTGTGTATTCTGGCGGTAGCGTCCGTGATGAAAGTTTTTAAGATCACATCGTAAACTTCCTGTGGTTGACTATTGTCTGTTCTCTTCGCTAATTTTTCTACTCTCAAAAGTAGCGACTCCGCATTGAAAGCATCAATCATCATGTCCGCTACGTTCATCAAGATTTCTTGCTCATTTTTCAAATTAATCTGACCATCCATTTGCATCTTTGCGGCAGCACCCGCTACCATCAAGACTGCTTTTTTGAAATCCTTGACTGCTTTTTGCTCTGCCCCGTAAGTTCCTGCCGGCGGCGTCATCGAAGGAATAGAAGCTAATTCTTTTTGAACTGCCCACGCTGGACCGACGATATCGAGGTGTCCCTTCATCGCTCTTTTGAGCAACATATTTACCATCAATAATCTATTGATTTCGTTTGTCCCTTCGTAAATTCTGCTGATTCGAGCATCTCGGTAAGCAGCAGCGGCGGCGTACTCTTCGGAGAATCCGTTTCCACCGTGAATTTGTACACATTCATCCACACAGTAATCCGTGACTTCCGAGCCGTACACTTTCATGATGGCACACTCAATAGCGTACTCCTCCGCAGAATCTAACAAAGCATCTACGTAGCTAGAACCTCCCTCCAAAAGTTGTGTTTTCTTCTGGTGCATCAGTTCCGATACTCTGTAAATGGATGACTCCAAGGTGAAATTTCTGATAGCTTGTTCGGCTAATTTATATTGAATAGCTCCAAATGAGGAAATGGGTACTTTGAATTGAACTCTCTCGTTGGCATATTTCACACTCGTTTGGATGGATTTTTTGTTGCCACCTAAGCACATAGCTCCGAGTTTGTACCGCCCAACATTCAGAATATTGAAGGCGATCACGTGCCCTTTCCCAATTTCTCCTAAAACATTTTCAACGGGCACTTTTACATTTTCTAAAAATACTTGCCGCGTGGAAGAACCCTTGATACCCATTTTTTCTTCTTCTGCCCCTAGGGTCAATCCCTCTGTTCCTTGCTCCACGATGAAGCCCGTAAATTTGTCTCCGTCCACTTGCGCAAACACCACAAATACATCAGCGAACCCTCCATTGGTGATCCACATTTTTTGTCCATTCAAGGTATAGTGTGTACCCTCTGGATTTAGGATTGCTTTTGTTTTGGCGGCTAGGGCATCCGATCCAGAGCTAGGTTCCGTCAAGCAGTAGGAAGCTGCTAACTGACCAGAACCCAATCCCGGTAAATATTTTTTCTTTTGTTCGTCGGTACCGAAGTACAAAATAGGAAGTGTTCCGATTCCCGTATGAGCTGCGTAAGTGGTCGTGAATCCACCGCCTGATCGCCCCATTTCTTCCAGAATTACGGTATTCGTATGGGTGTCCATTGGCATACCCTCGTACGCTTCTGGAATGTGCGAGCTGAGCAGTCCCAACTCCCCTGCTTTTTCTAAGAGTGCTCGCTGCACTTCTAATTTATTACTCTTGTTGCCTACTTCATTGTCAACGAAATCTTTGACCATCTGGCGAACCATTCTTTGTTCTTCATTCAGCTCTTCGGGAATGAAGGTAGCTGCTGCACTAGAGTCTTTGATGATAAATTCTCCTCCTTTGAGCAACTCCATTTCGATAAAATTACCGGGATTTTGAGTCATATGCCTAATTGATTTTTTATACTAAAATGAGTTTTTAAAAATAAATTCTCACTCAAAATATGTTATTTGAATAAGATTGGAAAGCCGCTGATTGGTGTTTTTACAAAAACACGCATAAATTATACGGGTTTAATTGGGTAGGGAATGTTGTGTTAGAAGTGTTACAGAAAAATTCTTGCCAGATAAATGTTGAAAATAGGGAAGTAATTTTTTCACAAAATAGCCGTCAACTCAAAGTCTATTTCGCTTCGGATTTTATCAAAATCAGAAGTGAGTCCCAGGATAAATCCACCGCCACCTGCGCCGCATAATTTTAATTTAAAATGGTTACTAGCTAATCCATCTAGCCACACTTGGCGAAAGTCAACCGGAATCATTTCGGAAAAATACCTAAACTGGAAGTGGCTGATCTCGTGAAAACTTTCGAACAGTAAGTCCTCAGAGGCCGATAAAAAAGCCGCAATGGCTTCGTCCACCACGGGATTGAATTCAGCTTGAATGCGATTGAAGTAATCTTGGTTTCTACATTTTTCTAAAAAGAGATGAACAAAGGGACTTGTCTCTCTGGGCATTTTGGTATCCAATAAAAAAAATTGAAACTGCTCTAACTGATTGTAATTAACTACTTTGATCTTATTCGGAGACTCCAAAAGCATGGGTTTTGAAAGATAGCAAATCAACGGATCTGTTCCTGAACTTGATCCGTGAAAAAAACTTTCCATCGCAGCTAGGATTTTTTTCAATGTCAAAAAGTTAACTGAATTTTTGGTTAGCTTTTTTTCCCAAAAAGTATCATAAACTGCGGCACAAAGAGCACCCGAACTACCTACCCCGTAGCCAGTTGGAATACTGGATTGGAAGTACAAACCGTTTTCCAGTTCATTGGAAAATGCTGCGACATCCAAATCTTCTAACAATTCATCTACATTTTTTTCTTTTTGGAGAAAATGTGCAAAAGCCTTTAGGTTCATTTGCTTCTTTTCCACGTTGTCGGCGGCGTATGCCCATTTACCGTAAAAATTGGGTAGCGGTACGGCGAGTGCTTGCGAGTCTTTATTAATGGTGTGCTCTCCGAATAGTAATATTTTGGAATTGTATTTTTTCATTGTTTTAAAAATATAAATAAACCCGCTTTACCCGATTGGAAATCCCTGTAAATATTTCGTAGGGGATAGTACCAATGGTACTAGCAAGTTCTTCTACGGAAGGTTCATTTCCAAAAATAATGACCTCATCTCCAACGCCGGCTTCTGGAATCGCAGAAATATCTACCATACACATATCCATACACACATTTCCAACAATACTTGCACGTTTGCCTTGAATGAGTACACTAAACTTTCCGTTGCCAGCTAGTCGCATCAGACCATCAGCATAGCCAATGCTGATGGTGGCGATCCGCATCGCTTTTTTTGCTTTGCCCCGACGACCGTAGCCGATGGTCTCGTTGGCTTTTATTTTTTTGATCTGAGAAATTGTCGCTTTGAGGGTGTGTACTTTTTGCAATTGATCTTGAATCTCCAGACTACCATCAATGCCGTACAACCCTATGCCTAACCGAACCATATCCATTTGGTGTTTGGAAAAACGATTGATCCCGCTAGAGTTGAGGATGTGTCGAAGCGGTAGCTCATCAATTGCTGCACAAATTTGAGCGTACATTTTTTGAAAACGAATAATCTGCTGCTGCGTAAAATTATCATGTTCGGTTGCTTCGCTTCCTGCCAAATGCGAAAAAATACTTTGTACTTGGAGGTGGGGATTTTTCCGTAAAACAACACACAACTGATCTATATCTTTTTCCTCAAAACCTAACCGGTGCATCCCCGTATCTATTTTCAGATGAATCAGCATCTTATGAACTGGGGTAGGAAAATACCGAACAAATTTTTCCAAAAGTTCTAAGCTGTAGAGTTCAGGCTCCAAGTCGTATTTTTCTAAAATATCAAAAACTGCTTCTTCAGGATTCAGCACAAGAATCGGTAATCGGATGCCCGCCTCACGCAACTCCACACCCTCATCGGCGTAGGCAACTGCGAGATAATCCACCTTCTGTAGCTCTAGGACTTTGGATACTTCGACTGCCCCACTTCCGTACGCTGCTGCCTTTACCATTGCAATCAGCTTGGTCTCTGATCGGAGAAAACTATTGTAAATGCTAAGGTTGTGAACCAGCGCATTCAAGTTAATTTCTAAAACTGTTTTGTGTTTTTTTTGGGCAAGGCGTTCTGCGATCCTTTCAAACGCAAATGGTCGCGCTCCTTTTAACAATATATTTTCATTTTTAAAATCGCCCGTAGAAACCTTCTGTAAGAATGCTGATGTGGATGGAAAAAATTGGGTAGAAATACCCTTCGGTAATATTTCTTTCAGAGCCAGTACTTTTTGTCCCACGCCGATCACCTTCGAAATTTTTTTGTCTATAATTAGTTGGGCAATAGTCTGATACAAATCTTTTTGACTCAAACCTACCTGTAAAATATCCGAAAGGATAAGGGTGCGAGCGTTGAGTTCTCCCTGTTGTTCCAGGTGGGTCAGCGCAATTTTTAGCGAAGTCAAATCTGCGTTGTAGCTATCATTGATGACTACACAATTATTGACACCCTGCTTGATTTCCAGCCGCATCGGAACAGGGCGAAGTTGTTGAATTTTTTCCGCAATCCACGCGTGTTGTTTTTTTAAAAACAAAAGGACTGCCCAGCATTGAATGGCATTTTCGATGGAAGCCTCATCGGTAAACGGAATGACGATATTAATTTTTTTTCTTCGAAAAATTGCCTCGACCTGCGTTTGTTGATGTTGTTTTTGAATGGCAATAATCTGCAGTTGAGCTTTCGTACGACGTGACCAATCAAATAACCGTTCGCTGCCAAACTGCTGCATCTGCGCATTGACTCGTTCGTCATCTTTACAAAAAACAATAGTTTTACAATTTTTGAACAGCTTTAATTTCTCGGCGATTTTCTGCTCCATGTTCACGAATCCTGAACTGTGTGCATCGCCAATGTTGGTAAA
Organism: Bacteroidota bacterium; assembly: GCA_039027925.1. Classification (GTDB taxonomy): domain Bacteria; phylum Bacteroidota; class Bacteroidia; order Chitinophagales; family Saprospiraceae; genus CAJQQY01. The sequence goes on along the minus strand of JBCCJE010000126.1, from coordinate 2,311 downwards.
AATACCTATTGCGGGCTGGATGATTTTGGCCAAGTTTTCCATCTCACTTGGCCTAGAAATACCAGCTTCAAAAATTCCAATGTCGTGGGCTTCCCGAATTTGCCAGACAGACATCGGAACGCCGATTTGCGAATTGTAACTTTTTGGATTAGCAACCACGTTGTGCTCATTTTGCAAAAACTGAAGCAACCACTCTTTTACGATGGTTTTTCCATTGCTGCCCGTGATGCCAATTGTTTGTAGAGAAAATTGATGACGGTGAAATTCGCCCAAACGTTGGAGTGCAGTTACTGAATTTTTTACTACAATAAAATTAGCCTTGGGGAAAGATCGGAGATTTACTTTTTTTTCAACAATGAAATTACGGACACCTTTCTGGTAGAGGATTTTAATAAAATCGTGTCCGTCTCTACGCTCTCCCCTGATGGCAAAAAATAAAGTTGTCTTAGGAAAGTGGAGTAAGCGGCTATCAAATAGGAGGTATTCGATGGAGGCAGGAAAGTTTTTTTTTCTCAAAAACGTACCTTGGGTAATTTGAGCTATTTCTTGGATAAGATACATTTATTCGATCTCAATCAACAACTGCCCTTTCTCTACCGCCTTTCCTTCCTCAATGTGAATGGCTTTGACTTGCCCTTCGCCTACCGACTTGATCACATTTTCCATTTTCATGGCTTCCAATATCAACAGGCGATCTCCTTCTTTGACCTCTTGTCCGACTTCTACCGCAACGTCTAAAACTAAGCCCGGCATAGGTGCTTTGATGTCAGATGCTTTTTGAGTATTGACTACGGAAAGTCCTAGCTTATTCACCAATTGATCGAAGTGATCCTCTACTTTCACGTCGTACCGATTACCGCTAATTTTGATGGAAAAAGTCTTCTTCGCAAAGTTCGCATGCTCTATTTCTGCTCGGTAGGCTTTGTTATTTTTTAAAATATGAAAGTGACCATCTTGCTCTTTTACGAAATCAAAATTTTCAATCTTTTCGGCAGAAAAGTCGAAGGCAGCATCTTCGTTGACGGTTATTTTGTAGTTATTCTTTTCCATGAGTGGCAGGTTTTACTTTGCTTAGTTTCATCATAAAATAAGTTTCAAAAATAGTAAAAATCAGGTAGATCCCTAGAAAAGGAACGGCGTACATCTTTGTAGGTGGTGCTGCCAGTTTGGAGTAGCCTACAATGACGACGATACACAAAAGCATTTTGAAAAAAGTAGTGCCGAGTACCTGTTGGAGAAAAAGATTTTTATCAGAACTTACCGCCGCCCTCGCTGATAGTAGATACATACCCACACTCAGTAAGATAAAACCAATCAAACTCCCGTAGGAAAAACTTTGGTAGGGGCTGAAATGTTCGACCTGATGCAAAAGCAACAATAGGACTAAAGTTACTGCGGAAACAATGGCGAGCTGGATAAAAAAACTGCGTTGATTCATAGAGTTGTTTTTGTTCAGTTGGGTTTCTTAGAAAAAATCCCCTCGTCAAAATTCTTCATTGATTAGTTGCCCATTCCTTACAAAAAGAAGAGGGTTATTTTTGCAAGAAAATAACCCTCTTTTTATGGTTTTTCAGTTCTTGTGCTAATTTAACTTTCGAGGTGGTTAGATCAAATCTTTTAGCGCAGCGTAAAGCCCCGCACCCGCAAAAAGCATCACAAAAAGAACTGTAAAATAATCTTTTTCGAAATTAGCCCACTGATCCAACTGGTAGCCGATGAAAGCACCGACGGCTATGGTAGCACCCAATTGGAACGCCAAGCCCATGTACTTCATGTAAAAATTAGCCGACTTGGTGTGCCGTGGCTTTTTGTCCAACGGATTTTGCTTTTGGTGTTCCATTACTTACTTTTTTGCCCATCGGAGAAGCGGAATTTTGTGATTTCCTGTTTTCCCCCATCGTACAAGTAACATTGAATACTGCACCCGATTGAACCAATAATTTATTGGTAACTACGTCTCCGTGTACCTCCGCGGACTCTTTTACGGTAAGCAACTGAGTGACGTTTAGGTTTCCCTCGAGGCGACCTTCGATCACGGCATTTTCGCATCTCACGTCTCCTTTGATAACTCCCGTAGGGCCGATGATTACCTTAGCTTTACAATTTAAAATGCCTTCGATGGTACCATCTATTCTGATGTCATTTTCGGAAGCAATTGTGCCTTCTATTCTAGTTCCCTTCACTAGGCTATTCAAGGCACAATTGCTTCCGAAAATGACATCAGAATAGATGGTACCATCGAAGGCATTTTAAATTGTAAAGCTAAGGTAATCATCGGCCCTACGGGAGTTATCAAAGGAGACGTGAGATG